>JAVEUB010000016.1:0-9589 GCA_034005785.1 Cloacimonas sp. (SeqCode)
TAACTTTAGCAGCAGATTTTTGAGTTAAAACGCGGACTACGCTAATATGCAATCCACGGTTTAACTCATATTTTTGTTGGCGAAGTGCTACTGTTTTTCTATATTAGTTTGTGGTACAAAAATATAAGTCAAACACGCTCCAAGGGTGATTCTTGCAAACGAGCGAATTTGACTTAAAAATCTGCGTGGGATAGCAATAAAAATAACCACTATAACCTTAGCAGCAGATTTTTGAGTTAAAACGCGGGCTATGAGCAATTTAAAAAAATCCACTATAACTTTAGCAGCAGATTTTTTGAGTTAAACCGCGGGCTACGCTACTTTAGCAATCCACGGTTTAACTCATATTTTTGTTGGCGAAGTGCTACTGTTTTTCTATATTAGTTTGTGGTACAATAATATAAGTCAAACACGCTCCAAGGGTGATTCTTGCAACACTATTACTACGCGTAACGCAGCTTAACTCTTAACTCTTGACCTGCCAAGTATTTGGGCACACGCAATGCGCCCCTACAACATAACCCCTACAACATAACCCCTACAACCTAGCCCCTACAACCTAGCCCCTACAACCTAAAACCTAACCCCTAAAACCTGGCTTTATCCAGAATTCCAGCAGATTGCCAATAGTTCCGCCTTCCATGCTCTGCCGTTGCCAGCGTAATTTATCCTGAGTGTTATCACCAGCGCAGAATCTGGTTCCGAAGGTAACATCCAGCCCTACTTGTTCCATCAGATGATACTCCATCTTGGGGGAACAGCGCAAGCCATAGGGAAAAGCAAAGTGCATATTGTATGGTAGATTTCGTGTTTCAAATGCGTCAAAACAGCTATCAAGTTCGCTTGTAGCTTTTGCCAAACTCAAGCGTGAGAAATCAGGATGTGAAAAACTATGAGCAGCTATTTCAGCGCCACTATCCAACAACTCAGCTAACTGCTCAGAGCTAAAAAAGGGCTGCTTTTCTGCTAAATATTCTTCCTGAGTTTGCTGCATGCATTGCTCCCAAAGTGCATCTGTTATAGCGTCTTTACTTGCCATGGATATCTTGGCGAATAGCGTTTGCAGGTTCGCCCCCGGCACAAGCTCCGCAATATACCCATTTAGGACTTGAGCGGATATTTTGCCTTTCATGATCAAAAGTTTGTGATTCCAGGCTAATGCAGAATTATCCAAGCACTTGCCAATAAGAAACAAACTGGGATGTAGAGAATAACTTTTCCGGATGCGCATCAAAGCCTCAAAATTACAGGCAAAGCCATCATCAAGAGTAATAGACACACTCTTGCCATTTTTGAACGAATAGCCTTCTACAGCTTTGCTTAGCGGGATAAAATTATAGCCCAAACGCTTCAGCCAGATTAACTGCTTTTCAAAAGCCTTCACACTTATCCCCAGCGGATATATTTCCGGAAAAGTATTGGCGATAACGTGATAGTAAAGCACACGGTGACTGCTAAGAGTCGCCAATCGTTCACTATTGTAATCAGTCATTTATAGTCCTCACAATTTTGAAGGTAGCAAAAAAGATAAGTTACGCGTACAAGATTCTGGAATTGGTTTCTAATATACTCCTATGGACTGAATAATTCTGGTGACAATTCCCGTCAAGCAAAAGAATTGCTCCCAGAGGCTGGTAATAATGGCAAAATGACACAATCTGCTGCAAATGGAATGGATATTGCACTTCTCTAAAGTAATTCATGGCGAGCTATGCTGCGCCGAGAATATTGATGAGCTTAAGATAGTAATATAACAGGGGAATAAATGACTGTATTGATTCTTGCGACCCTGCTCCTGATTATCAATTGGATGATTGAGTATCGGAGGCATACCCGGAATGTGCTCGCGATCCCAATCCGAATTCACGTAAATGGAACACGTGGAAAATCCAGCGTTACTCGTCTGATTTCTGCCGGCTTAAGAGCTGGTGGCAAGATAACCGTGGCCAAAATTACCGGTACATTGCCCAGAGTAGTTTTACCCGATGGCCGTGAAGCTGCCATTGTGCGCTTGATGGGAGCAAACATTATCGAGCAGAAGTATATATTCCGCCATGCGGTTAGCCACAAACCTGATGCCATTGTGATCGAATGCATGGCCGTTAATCCTGTATATCAGTGGATTACCGAGCGGAAGTTCATTCGCAGCACCATTGGTGTAATTACGAACTGCCGTCCTGATCATCTTGATCAGATGGGTTCCACGGTGCAAAGCGTAACGATGTGCCTTAGCAATACTATCCCCCAGAACGGGGTTTGCTACACTGCGGAAAATGAACACTTCGGCTTATTGGAAAAAGTGGCAAAGACACGAAATTGCAAGATTCATAAGATACGCCCCAAAGACGTTACCCAAGAAGAACTTGATAACTTTCAATATATCGAACACAAAGAAAACGTGCAGCTGGCACTGGCTGTATGCGCAGAAGCTGGTATTACGCGCGAAGTAGCCATACGCGGGATGCAAAAGGCAAATCCCGACCCCGGTGCACTAAAGCGCTACAAGATTATAGAAGGGAACAAAACCATCCACTTCTATAACGTGTTCGCTGCCAATGATCCCCAATCCACGCTTAGCATCATCCAAATGGTAACCGGGCACTTGCAGAATGTGGAAAAGATCATTATCCTGAATAGCCGAAGCGACAGATTGTTCCGCAGCCATCAATTGGTGGATGCCGTTAATCAGATAGATTTTTCCTATCTCCTGCTTACTGGCGAAATGCCAGAAAAAGTGGAAGCCTATGCTCTGCAAATCGGGATTCCCAAGAACAAAGTTTTTGCCTTAGGTGAGCCGCTTACCGAAGTTATCTATAAGAAAGTATTGGAACTTACCAAAGTAGAAGCCCACGTATTGGGGATAGGCAATATAGCAGGGCGCATTAAATATGGTGCACAGATTGTAGGCCATTTCAAACATAAAATGAAAGCGAATAATAAAAGGAGCCGTACGTGATCGATGCAGTAGTTCAAGCCGCAGTCGGAATCGGCGTTATCATCAGTTTAATTTTCAGTGAGCTTCTTGGTGCTTCTGCCGGTGGCATAGTTGTCCCTGGCTATTTGGCACTCTATCTGGATAAACCCTTACAGATTTTGGGAACATTAATCATCAGCCTGCTAACCTGGGGAATAATCCGCATTATCGGCAATTTCACCTTGCTTTTTGGTAAAAGACGCATGGTGCTCAGCATTTTAGTCGGATTTATTCTGGGCTGGGCTTCCCGCTTGCTGGTATTTAACGACATCACTATTCTTCAATTGCAGATGCAATCAATTGGCTACATTGTGCCTGGCCTGATCGCCAACTGGTTTGAACGTCAGGGGTTTTTTAAAACAATTTCAACCATGGGGATCGCCGCAGTTTTAGTGCGTTTGGTGCTGATGGTTATTTTCCACGGAGAGATTTAAGATGTATCGCCCTTCTTTAAAATCCGGTCGTTCTCATATAGTCCTGTTAATCTTGGCTATTGTGCTTTTTTACATCGCCCAAAGCAGCTATATACACATTAAAACAGATAATTATGATCAGAAAATAGCAGCATCCAAGCTAATGCTGAGTGCAATTGATTCCCTAAAAACAGAACTTCAGGCAAGACATCTGGAGATTGATCCCATCGATGATCCCCTGAAAACGGGACTGATTGGAACAAGGCTTAGCGCAACTACTACCGATCGTGGTTTTGTTTCCGAAAAACGTGCTGCGATAAATCCCAATCTTGCCGCTGTGTTTGTGGAAGAGCTTACCAAGCTGAAACTTCAGCCAGGAGACGATGTGGCAGTTGGCATCACAGGTAGCAATCCTTCGGCAAACCTAGCTCTGTATTCAGCCATGCAGGTTATGCAGCTGAACCCCAAGATTATCGTTGCCTTGTCTTCCGCTTCTTATGGAGCAAACCGGCCGGAACTAACCTGGCTGGATATTGAAAGCATCTTACGCAAGAAAAACGTACTAAATTTTGGCGCGGATTATGCCTCTTTGGGTGGCAATGAAGATCTTGGTATCGGCTTAACCGATAACGGGATTAATCTGCTGCGTGAAGCTATGACCCGTAACGGCGTGCCCATGTTGATCGGGGCAAGCCTTGCCGAAAATGTAGATATCAGGATGGCTGCCTACGCCGAGCTATTACCCACGGACAAGAGTTACAAAGCATTTATAAATGTAGGTTCAGGCTTGGCAAACGTTGGCAGCGGACCCAATGCAAATCTTCTACCAGAGGGCATAAACCGTAAACTGGCAGAACGTGAATACGAGAAAGAAGGCGTGATGATGAAGATGGCAAAGAAAAACGTAACTGTCTTGCATGTTCGCCGTATCTTGCGCTGGGTAAAGAAATACGATCTTTCCACTTCGATAGAAACCATGCCCAAGGTTGGCCAGGGAAAAGTGTTCAGTTCGCTCATTCATAACCAGACGATCAATATCTTTTGCCTTATCGTTTTGCTACTTGCCATTATCGTGGTGATCATCTTTGATCGGCATGACCGCCGTTTTATGGCCAATATCGTTGATCCCGATGAAGAATTGTAAAAGGAATCTCATAAATGAATAAAGTTAAACTTTTAGTCCTGTTGCTTGTGCTCTGTGGACTTATGAGCGCTGCGGCAAAACCAAGATACAAAGCGCTTGCGTTCGATAATCCCGGTACCAGACGTATCCTTAAAAACGATCAGGGTAGCTACTTTTTCTTCCGCTCTTTGCCCGAAAAGGCAATGAAGCTAAACACTACTGGCATCACAAGCCTGGAAATACGCAGTTTTAGCACCGATGCACAGAGTAAGCCAGAAATCATTACCATTATCGGTAAAAGCAGGCAAGCGCATGCTCTGCAAGCCATTCAAAAAACCACAAAGGGCCATAATGTGTATGCTCCGCTAACTATCCAGATACCAAATGGTACCACTGAGATGCAAGTTCTTTGCTATTCACGCTCCATGTACATGCGGGCTTTCAACATTTTACCCCCCAAAACAGTAAAGAAAGTTAAGCTGAAAAACTTGGTGATAATGGCACATGGGGGAGCGATGAGCCTGTTGCACAATGGCTCAAACAGCGATTATTACAGCCTTATCCCTTCGCAATCATTCAAGTTTACGCTAAATAACAGCCGCAATGCTGTGGTGTATGTGCGTCCGCGTTTGTTAGACCGCAGCACACCCAAGTTAGGTGTTTATCATGATGGTAAACTTATTCAGACGCTTGAGCTTAACTTTAAACGCACTACCAAATATCATGTGCAGGGAATTAACAGTTTGGGTGTATCCAAAAAGATCGAATTACCGAAAAATCACGGAACTATGGAGATTGAACTTCGTGCGCTTAGTGATCATTTGTTTATCGCAAAACCAGTTTTATTAAAAGTTAACAAGTAGGCGGCAAACCCATGTCCAATAAAATACTACACAATTATTCTGCTGAACTAAACGACACCCACCAAGGAAACTTGATTCCCAAAAGTGAGCCTGTGCAGATGGATGACGAGCTACTGGTTAACGTTTCAGCATTACCTAAGAAGGTGTCTCAGACACTCAGAATTGCTCATCGTATCAGGAATTTCCGCCCTATTATCCTATCTTTGATCTTGTTGATAGGCACGGCAAGAACCTTTCTGAATGCCCAGATAACAGGTTCTGTGGATATTGGTGCAAGGTATTCCGACAATGTGTTTCAGCTATCGGAGCATGATTATAGCCGCTTTGACGATAACCACAATCGGTTGGACTTTGCAGAAACCACAGATGATGTTACAATGGCTACCCGCATCGAGCTTGCTTACCCTTTGCATTACCGCTGGTGGAAAGTGACACCCTCCGTGATTGGCAGCATCTCTCAAAACGTAAGCAATACCGACAAATACAAGCGTGATGCAGCGTTCAAACTGCGCGTGGATAGATATTACTGGAGTTTTACCGCTCAATATGCCTATAATCCCTATATATACTTCAGACATTTTGTGGATACCGATGGCACGGGTGTAAACGAAAAATACAGCTATAGCCGCAATACCTACCGGGTAGATTTAGCGCTTAGGCCTACAAGGAACGCTACTGTAAAAGCTAATGTTCGAAGCGAAGACTACTGCTATAACGAGTATTTCACAGAAGCCGATGGTCAAGCTGTTACTGTTGGCTGTGCTGCTTCCTACCGTTTCCCCACTTTCACCTTGGAAGCTGGCTACGATTATCGCGATTTCAGCAATGAAAATCTTGTAGATCAAGAAGATGCTTCATACGCAAGCAATATCTACAAAGGTAAAATCACCATGCCCAAAATGCCGCTATCCGACAAAGGCAGTACAAAGTGGCAACCCTCGTTAGGACTCAATTATGAACAGCGATTTTACCAAGGGGGCGGCTCTTGGTATGGTGGACGAGCAGATTATACTTATACTATTTCGTCGGGTTTTAGCCTATTATTCTCACCTCAATTAAATTTATCTCTTGACTACTCTCACATCTTTAGGAATGTGTTATCCGATAACGTAGCAGTGCTCACAGCCAAGGAATACAGCGAAAACCGGCTTGCCGCAACGTTAAAATATAAGTTCTAAATTTGCGAGGTTAATATGCAGTTCCGTCAAGAAAATGAACCTAAGAAGATAAAAGAATTCTTAACCCTTGTTGAAAACCATAAAATTGATATCCGCCACTTTAAACACCCTGTTCTGGTGTGGGCTCTTCAGGATGGCACAGTTTATTACTCTTTTTGGGACGAAGATATCCTGAAGCGTTATGGTATAGACAACGTGGATGGTTGGGATTATGAGGAAGACCTGCTCTTTTGCCCCGATTGGGCTGGAGAAAATGAAGACGAGGACTATGAAGACCTGGATGATGACGATGATGATCTGCCTATAATTTGCGATCTGCATTTGGTTCGCGACAAAAAGAAAAACTCGTAGAACAGATACTATGCGTATTGCCATTATTGGAGGCGGAGGCTGGGGTTTAGCTTTGGCGAAGTTACTTTTTGGCAATGGGCACGAAACTTTTGTTTGGGAGTATAACCAGGCATATTTGCAGCTATTACAAAGCACCCATGCTAATCCAGATCTTTTAAAGGGCATCCAGTTACCTATTGGCATCCGCTATACTTCGCAGTTTGAAGATATCATCAGTTTTAGCCCCGAAATCGTCATTTTAGCCACTCCTTCGCAATTTGTCCGCAAGACCCTGAAAAACACACCCCCCGCTTTATGGAATTCAGACACACTGTTGGCTGTGGTTAATGTAGCCAAAGGTATCGAAGAATATAGCTTAAAAACCATCGATCGGATTCTGCTGGAAGAGCTCCCTGCGCAGATACAAAGGAAAATATGTGCACTTTCCGGCCCTTCTCATGCCGAGGAAGTTGCTAGGGAACTACCAACTACTGTGGTTATTGCTGGAAGCGACGAAGCTTTGCTAAAAGAGCTGCAAGCTGTGTTCAGCAACAGCTATTTCCGTGTGTATCGCAGTAGTGACTTAATCGGCGTGGAAATTGGTGGAGCGGTGAAAAATATTATCGCCATCGCAGCTGGAATTGTGCGTGGATTAGGCTTTGGGGATAACACCATCGGAGCTTTGTTAACTCGCGGCATAGTGGAAATCACCCGTCTTGGTACAGCTATGCATGCACAACCTGAGACCTTTCTGGGCTTGTCTGGCATCGGCGACCTAATCACCACTGCCACCAGTCCTCACAGTAGAAACCGCTTTGTGGGTGTGGAAATTGGCAAGGGACGGAAACTGAAGGACATTCTCTCCGAAATGGCTATGGTTGCCGAAGGAGTTGCCACCACCCGCAGCGTATATTTCCTTGCCCAACAGCTAAATGTGGATATGCCCATAGTAAACCAAGTGTATCAATGCCTCTACGAAGATAAAGACCCGCTGCTGGCAATCACCGACCTCATGACCCGCGAACTGAAAGCAGAATAGTAACAAATAACGCCAACACCATGCCGTTTGCGGCTAATGTTCAATTATTGTTGGTACAAAAATTGGTATCGTTTTGAACAACTCCGAAGTTCCACAAGTAATTGTTTCATCTGCAGAACCATTGTTTCCTTCTTCCCTGCATGCATTGCCTTAGCATTGGCTATGCATTGTGGATGGGATGGACAATGCAAAGCCAATGCTAAGGCAATGCGAGCAAGAGAAAAACTGCTGCTCCGTAACAAAAGAAAACATGCTTACCTGCTGAAATTGAACTTGATCCCCAATAATTGGCTCCGCTTAGCGCGCCATTACTTACAAGTTAAGCTGGAACGGTTTACTTTTCTACAAACAACTCTATCAGACCAACACCACACAATACCCACATTCCCGCACGTAAACATTCTATCCTTAGAACATTTTTCTTGACAATTGCCCCAAATTCTCTGACACAGGTTAGCATGGCAATAATTGTTAAGAAATTTGGCGGTACATCGGTGGGAAACATCGATTTAATCCGTAGTATCGCGCATCGGCTGGCTGGTGAATACCATGCCGGAGAAGGTCTTGTATTGGTAGTTTCGGCTATGGCTAAGACCACAGATGAGCTGTTTGCTCTTGCTTATGGAATATCTGAACACCCTTCTCGGCGGGAACTTGATATGCTGCTAACCGCGGGTGAACGGATCAGCATGAGCCTGTTATCTTTGGCATTGATGGAAGAAGGGATACCTTCTATTTCCTTCACTGGATCGCAAAGCGGGATTATTACCGATAACACGCATGGTAATGCTCGTATTCTGAAGGTAAATGCTTTCCGTATTCACGAAGAACTTGCCAAAGGCAAGATAGTAATAGTAGCAGGATTCCAGGGAGTAAGCCAAGCTAAAGAGATAACTACTTTGGGGCGTGGAGGTTCGGATACTTCCGCAGTTGCCCTGGCGTGCTATCTGGGTGCAGATAAATGCGAGATATACACAGACGTGGATGGCGTTTACACTGCTGATCCCAAGCTGGTGAAACACCCCAAACTATTGCGGGAAATATCTCCCGATATGATGCTTACCCTTTGTTACAGTGGCTCTAAAGTTCTGCATCATCGCGCTGTGGAATTTGCCTGTAAATATGGTGTGAATGTGGAAGTGAAGTCTTCATTCACTTTTGCAGCCGGTAGCTTAATCCCCGGCATCCAACAAAAAGATATTAAGGATAATTTCATGGAAGAACGAACTGTTACGGCTATAGCGCACAAGGACAAGCTGTTGCGCTACGTGTTGCCCTGGACGCCCGCTATGCAGGAACTCTTAAAAACCTGGCAATATGATGTGTTTAAATACTATCTGGATAGTGAAAAGCTGGAGCTATTCGTGGAAGAAAAGTATGAGGCAGATATTGACTATGTGCTTGGTGAAAATAACATTAGCATAACTGCCAAGCATAGTGACATTGCTTTTGTGATCCTTGTGGGGTTGGGTCTTGGATACGACCCTGCGTTTATGACAAATACGCTGCAACTATGCGCAGAATATGAAGTTGAACGCTGTATAAACACGGATAGAAGCCTGGAATTGCTGTTGCCAGCCAAACATCTGTCCGCAGCAGTTAACACCGTTCACAACGCCTATATAGCTAAATAACAAGGATTTAAAAATGAAATATAAGATCGGAAGAG
>JAVEUB010000016.1:9599-19215 GCA_034005785.1 Cloacimonas sp. (SeqCode)
GTCACCAGCGCTCTCCCCTATGCTAATGGCAAGCTGCATGTGGGTCATGTAGCCGGAGCATACCTGCCCGCGGACATTTTTGTGCGTTACTTGCGCCTCAAAAACGAAGATGTTATTTACATATGCGGAACAGATGAACACGGCACGCCCATCTCCATTTCCGCCGATAAAGAAGGCATCACCCCGCATGATGTTGTTGCCCGCTATCATGCATCCATCAAAGAGGCTTTCGACGGTGTGGGGATCGAGTTTGACAACTTTTCTGGAACTGCCCGTCCCGCCCATCACAAGCTCTCGCAAGATTTCTTTCTACAGCTCTATAATAAGGGACATATCCAAAGTAAAGACACCATGCAATTCTATTGTGAGCATGACAAACGCTACCTGCCCGATCGTTATGTGGAAGGAATTTGCCCCCGATGTGGCGCGGATGGTGCCAGGGGCGATCAGTGCGATAAATGCGGACAGATTTACGACACCACCACGCTGAAAGAGCCTACCTGCAAAATATGCGGTAACCAACCAGAAATACGCTCTACGAAACATTGGTTTTTGCATCTGGATAGTTTTAGAGAAACCATGACAAACTGGCTCTCCACCAAGGCTTACTGGAAAGAAAATGTGCTCAATTTTGTTCTGGGACTGGTAGATCAGGGGCTTATTGAACGCTCTATCACGCGTGATCTTAGCTGGGGTGTGCCTGTGCCCTTGCCCAATGCCGAGGGTAAAGTGCTTTATGTGTGGTTTGATGCGCCTATCGGCTATATTTCCTCAACTGTAGAATGGGGCATAAACAAGGGACAACCAGACCTGTGGAAAGATTATTGGCTGGATCCAGCAACCCGGCTGATACACTTTATCGGCAAAGATAACATCATCTTCCATGCGCTGATCTGGCCTGCAATGCTTATGGGGCAAGATACACCATACTGCCTGCCCTACGATGTTCCAGCCAACGAGTTTATGAATCTGGAAGGGGATAAAATCTCCACCAGCCGCAATTGGGCGATCTGGGTGGATGAATTCGTGAAGGATTTTGATGGTGAATACCTGCGCTACTATCTGGCTGTGAACGCACCCGAACGCCAGGATAGCGATTTTAGTTTTAAGGATTTCCAACTGAAGGTAAATGGCGATCTGAACAACACTTTGGGAAACCTTGCCAATCGTGTATTTGCCTTTACAGCAAAGAACTATGCTGGCAAGATAAGCGAGTGTGCTTTAAGTGAAACGTCTGTAAGCGTGATACATGAAGCCGATGCGCTGCTTAAAGAAATAGACAGCGGCTATGCGGATTATCAAGTGAAAAAGAATACGAAACTGATTATGGATATTGCCCGCTTGGGTAATCGTTTCTTTGATGAACGCAAGCCTTGGGCTGTGATTAAAGAAGATCGGATAGCAGTAAATGAAACGCTATTTGTATGCGTTAACTTGCTGTCCAAGATATCTATAGCACTTTCCCCCATTCTGCCTAAACACATGCAGAGTTTGCGCCAAATGATGAATCTTCCCTTGCAGCCGAAGTTTGCAGATGCCTTTGCGCTGCTTACCGCTGATGTTCAGTTAGGTGAGACTAAGCCGCTATTCCGCAAACTGGAAGATAGCGAAATTGACGCGCAAGTAGCCAAACTGTTTGCTTCCAGAGTGAGTGTTGCAGCAGAGCCCAAGCCCAGCCTGCCTGCGATAAAGGACACCATCAGCTATGACGATTTTGCCAAAATGGATATACGCCTGGCAAAAGTTCTGGCAGCGGAAGTAGTGCCCAAAACAGATAAGCTGCTAAAATTAAAGGTAGATATCGGCAGTGAGGAACGTGAACTTGTCGCCGGAATCGCCGCTAACTATCAGCCTGCGGATTTGATCGGCAAAACTATCGTGATGCTGGTGAATCTGGAACCGCGCAAGATCAGAGGGATAACTTCGCAAGGCATGATCCTTGCAGCACATAGCGATGGGGCGATTAAAGTGTTACTGCCCGATGGCGGAGGCAGCCCTGGTTCGGGTGTTCAATAGCCGTATCTGGTTGTATTGCATGAGATACCTGCTTCTTTGCCTGTTGTTGATGCTTGGGGTAGGGGTTTCTGCTGCTGAGTTTCACAATGGGCAACTTGTATTGGAAGTTAACCTTGCAACCGCGAGTAAGATACAGCTAAAAGCTGAATCTGGACAGATAATAATTGGCGAGCTGGAAGGGCTGATGTCTCGCGATTTTGCTTCAGAACTAACGATCTCCGTGGTAAACCCCGAAGCTGTAACCTATTATGGCATTCTGGATCGCAAAGAGATGATTTGCGATGCTGTGGAAGATGAAAACGCTGTAGTAAGAGAATTCTTTGCCTGGGAAAACTCTCATCTGATTATCAAACGGGAATGCTTATACTTTTTACCGCAGAGCTTTAGCAGCCGTGAAGAAGCGGATGCTTTTGCTTTGTGGCACAACATTCAACCTAACAGGATTATGGAAATTCCCATGATCAATTCTACCGTACTGGTACAGCCCAAAAAAGGTGAAGCCGTGTATCTGGAAACGCCACTGAAGCTTAGTTCCGGTTCGGACTTATCAATTAATGGGCAAACCCTAAAATACTCCGGTGAATTTATCTTGAAAACAGTGAAGAATCAGTTGGTACTAAATCAATCGCTGAATCTGGAGGAATACCTCGCTGGAGTGATTCAGAATGAAATTGGCAACAAATCCCCGTTGGAAGCGCTAAAAGCACAGGCAGTTGCAGCCCGCACCCATGCCTTAAGTTTACTTGCCAATAACCGCCATAAAGCTGATGGCTACGATCTTTGTAGCAGTACGCATTGCCAGGTTTACAAAGGCGCGTATTTGCAAAACGCTACTATCCATCAGGCTGTGAACGAAACCGCCAACGAAGCTCTGTTTGCCAATTCTGTAATCGCTGATGCCACCTATCACAGCAGTTGTGGCGGTAAAACCGATGCTTCCTCCACCATCTGGAGAGGCAAGCCGATACCTCACTTGAATGGAGTAACCTGTATTGCTGAAGCGGACTCCCTGGATTTAACCTGTGAAGCTGATGCTCGTAAATGGATTGAAACTAAAAGCGATAGCAACGGAATGAGCTCTTGGGAACGGGGCGCTCTGAGTTGGGATAAACAAATAAGCAGAAAGCAGTTAGCTGCCAGCTTGGGCATGGCACGAATAAACAGAATTGAGATTTTGGAGCGCGGGCATTCAGGGAGAATTGTGAGCATGAGATTTAGCGGCGATAAGCAAGTGAAGCTGGATAATGAATATAAAATCCGACAGGCATTTGGTAACTTGTTTTCCTCGTTCTTCTACATCAAAGGGGCATACAGCATTGATGGTGAAGTAGTTAGTATCCATCCCAAAGATTTAATCTTGTTAAAGGGTAAGGGTGCAGGGCATGGAGTAGGCATGTGTCAGGTTGGCGCCTTAAAAATGGCCAGAGAGGGAAGCCGTTACCAGGATATACTACAGCAATACTACCCCGGAACGCTTATCAGTAAGGACTGGAACAGTGATAAATGATTTGATTCTTAGGGGCACAGCGCATAATGATACGTTCAGGGTGTTTGCCGTGCAAAACACCGCAGCTGTGCAAAAAGCAAGAGATCTGCACGACCTCTCCCCTATTGCCACAATCCTCTTGGGGCGCATGCTTAGTGCTGTAGCCATGATGAGCTGGGATTTGAAACACCCGGAAGCAGAAGTTACACTGCGGGTAGATGGTGAAGGCCCGCTTGCCGGAGCTGTTGCCATCTGCACTGCGCAAGGTTTTTTACGCGGATATGCGTTTAATCCCCGTTTTTTTCTGGATAACGCAACGGCTAACTTTTTACCGGGAAAAGCGATTGGGCATGGTAAGCTGAGTATCATCCGTAACGATACCAATAAACAGGCATTTACTGGTACTTGTGAGCTTATCAGTGGCGAAATTGCCGAAGATTTAGCCCATTATTATGCTCAATCAGAGCAAATCCCAACGGCTGTAAACCTTGGTGTGTTGATCGATAAAGAAGCTAAAATTCGTGCCAGTGGAGGGTTTATCATTCAGCAGCTACCTTTTGCTGAACCAGCCATAGCTGAGATTATCCAGTCAAATATAGCTACCACACCCAATATTAGTGACTTGATGGATATGGGGCTTGATCTTGAAGAAATCCTCATGCGCTTTGTTTTTAAGGGTTTACAGTGGAAAAAGCATGAAGAAAAACAGCTACTTTACCATTGCTCTTGCACTCGAGAGCGTTTTTCCCGAGCTTTATTGCTATTAGGAGCAGAAGAATTACAGGAAATGCAAGAAG
The DNA here is from genome assembly GCA_034005785.1 of Cloacimonas sp. (SeqCode). Classification (GTDB taxonomy): domain Bacteria; phylum Cloacimonadota; class Cloacimonadia; order Cloacimonadales; family Cloacimonadaceae; genus Cloacimonas. The sequence goes on from JAVEUB010000016.1 coordinate 13,899, forward strand.
GTATTAAACCTGTGTGCCAGTATTGTGGCACAGAGTATGCGTTTAGCCATACAGATATGCTAAGCTTGATAAATGAACTAAAGGTAAAACCATGAAGTATATATACTTATTTGTGCTTTCTATTGTATTTTGCACCGCATTTGGCCTTAGTAACGAAGATATTAGCTTTTTAACCGACAAAGAACAGTTTCAAATCCTTGCCAAGCACGCAGATAGTATTATGTTAAAAGCTTTCAGTGGTGACGAACAAGATATTAAGTGCGTGCTTAACTATGCGCAACGCAGTGACCAACCTGGGCTGGCAATCCTATGCCACAAACGCCTTGCTACCGAACAAGGCTCGCTGGAAGACGCACTGCAATGGTTACTGTTGATGCAAACCAGCGAAGTGGACAGTGTGGAGTTTGCCGCTGAAGTGGCTACAGTTGGTAAGGCTTTACGAACTCCGCTGGATAGGCAGGTGTTTATCAATTACGCCTCGGGACTCACAGAGGCTGAACTGCTTACGGCTATTGCCAAGGCACCGGAGTATAACACTGTGATCGAGGCTATGGCCAAGGCTGCAATCGACGAGATTAGTGTTGAGCGCAGTGATAGCCTTGCTTTAGGTATGATTGATTCTTTTGAAATCAGTTATCCCAAATCCAAATATGCGCAAATAGCTTTTTACTATAAACTTTATCACCTCACAAATGCAAGAGACTGGGATGGGATGTACAAAGCACTTCCCAAGCTTGATTCAGTAAAGCCTGTTGAAGCATATATTGCTGCGCTTTACTTGGTTTCGCCTACCTATCGTAAAAATAGTACTAATGGTGTTTCCGCCTTGGAACTGGCAAGGAAATATTTGGCTGCTGCAGAATCTGATAAAGCACAAATTCTGCTGTATGATATCTACCAGCCTCAGGACTGGCAATACCGCATTGATTTACAAGCTGCTAAAGTAGTTTATTACCAGATGCTTAGCTCGAATGGGCTATACGGGGATGAAGAGAAACTTATCGCTCTGAAAAAAGCCCCGAAAGCTAAACTTAAGAAGCTTGTGCAGCAAATGGAAGCCATTCAGTTCTCCAATAATGATCGTGGCGAAATAGCGGAACAATACTACTGGCTGGGACGTGTGTGCCTGCTGCAAAACACAAAAACCATGAAACTGAAAGCAGCAAAGTACTTATGCCAATGCCTTGTTTGGGGTGCTCCACGCAAAAAATACGATGATGAAGCCTGGAAGTTTGTGCTTGGTATTCACAAGGAGCTGCGGATTAAAGAAGCACCCAAAGTTTGGCAGCGTAAATTGATGAATTATTCAGGAATTGTGTTTGGGGATGCAAGTGCTGCGTCAGGGCTTGAGGGGCTTGGCTATACCCGTGTTGCACTTGGCGATTACGATGCAGATGGCCTCTCCGATATCTTGTTCTCGGGGAATTACTTGTATCACAACAATGGCAATATGTGCTTCAGCGATTCCAGTGAAGCCGCAAACCTATCCAAACTAAACAGCAGTGGTGGCTTGTTTGCAGATTTTAACCGTGATGGCTTACTGGACTTGGTTTCCTATAGCCACGCAGAAGACGGAATGGGTGAAGTTTTAATGAAAAACATGAATGGCAAGCGCTTTGTGAGCGTGAATGAACGAGCAGGAGATATTGACGATCGCTTTCCCAGTGAGGCTGCAGCTTGGATTGATACCGATGGCAAAGGCTTCCCCTCTTTGTATATCGCCAATTATGAGCAGTGGCAACAACGCAGCGGGTTCCCTGATTTTTTCTGGAAAAACGATTCCGGTTATTTTAGCGACAAAAGTGTGAATGGCGGTTTTAGGTTACCTGCCTATACAGATAACCCGGGGCAAGCAGGGCGCGGAGTAGCTCCTGCCGATTTTGATAACGACGGCAAACAAGAGATTTTTGTGACTAATTACCGTCTGAACCGCAATTTCTGTTGGAAACAAGTGGACACAATGTTTGTGGATATTGCTGCCCTCTACGGGCTTGCAGGCACAAACAAACAAGGCTATTATGGACACAGCATCGGAGCAGATTGGGGTGACTACGATAATGACGGGGATCTGGATTTGTTTGTTGCCAATCTTGCACATCCGCGTTTTTTGGATATCTCCGATAAAAGCATGCTGCTGCGTAACGATGGTTTAGCTTGCAGAGTAGTGGAAGGCGATAGCATATATTACTGGCAGTTTACGGATGTTACTGCTTTGGCTGGTATCACTTACGATGAATTGCACTCTGATCCCCTCTTTTTTGATGCAGATAACGATGGCTATCTCGATCTCTTTATCACTTCCGTGTATGAAAATGACCGCTCTTATCTGTATCATAACAATGGTGACGGCACTTTTACCGATGTTACTTGGCTGGCTGGTGTCAGAGTGTATAACGGCTGGGGTTGCGCCACTGGCGATCTGGATAGAGATGGCAAAACAGATTTAGTGGTGGGCAGTGGCAACGGGGCTAAGATCTTAAAAAACCTCACAATTACTTCCAACCAGGCGATTTACCTGAAACCTGTGTGGAAAGGCGATACCATTTACATTGAAGACAACCCCCGTAATTTTACTAATCTACCTCAATCGCCAGCGTTCGGAACACGTGTAATCGTTAAGCTGAAAAGCCCCCAAGGCAATGATTATCAGCTAATCCGCGAACTCAGCAGCGCTAAAGGTACAGCTTCACAAAACGCTGCCGAGCTTCATTTTGGTATTGGCAAAAGCAAGGTACTGGAAATTAAGAGGTTCACGCCATGAGAAAGATTCTCTGTAGTCTCATCAATCCCGTTTCTGCTACGCAAGCAGACTTTCTGCCCCAACAGATGATAACGCTTAATGAGGGTAAAATCCATACTATAGAACCCTTTGATGTCGCTAAGCACCATGATTATGAGGATTACTCGGATTGTATCGCGTTACCCGGGTTTATTGACCTGCATGTGCATTTAAGCCAATACCGCATGCGTGGCTTATATGAACCGTCACTTCTACCCTGGCTGAAAAACCAGGTATTTCCAGAAGAAGCCCGTTCCGCAGATGAGGTTTATGCTTATGATCTTTCGCAGCAATTCTTTACAGCTCTTAGCCGGGCTGGTACAACAACCGCACTGATCTACACAGCACCCTTCAAACAGGCTTGCAAGATAGCTTTTGAGGTAGCAGCAGAAATGGGTATCAGAGCAAAGATTGGCATGACCATGATGGATCAGAATGCACCTGATGATCTTCTACAAAACACCGTTCAAGCCCTGGATGACAGCTTTGCACTGTTCGCCGCGTGGCAGGGTAAAAACCCTTTGCTGGATTATATCTTTACTCCTCGTTTTGCCCCTACCTGCTCCATGGACTTAATGAATGAAGTGGGCGTCTTTGCAGCTAAGCACAATGCCTGGATTCAGACACATCTCTCCGAAAATAATGATGAACTGGCCTGGGTACAGGAACTATTTGGCTTTGATAGCTATACCGAAGTTTATGAGCACGCCGGATTAATCGGGCAACATAGTATTTTGGGGCACGCTATTCATTTGCAGGACAGGGAACTGGCTATCTTAAATGCTAATAAAGCCAAGATTGCCCACTGCCCCGATTCCAATTTCTATCTAAAAAGCGGAGAGTTCCCTCTGCAACGAGTCGAAAACGCAGGCATCGAATATGGACTGGGTAGCGATGTGGGCGCTGGCACAAGCTTGAACATGCTGTATCATGCCAAGATGATGAACTTTCGCCAAAGCAATCTGCCTGTTTTGCCATCAGCCATGCTGTACAGAATCACCTTAGGTAGCGCAAAGCTATTGGAAATGGACACTCGTATTGGCTCTCTTGAAGTGGGCAAAGATGCTGATCTGGTATTCTTATCTCCACCGGAGGGATATCCTATTGGCGAAAATACATTATCGCAATTGTGCTTCTTTGGCGAAGAGTTTTCTGTGAAAGAGACTATTGTGGCTGGCAGGACACTATATAAGGCACAGACATTCCTGTAGAGACGGGAAACAAGAATGGGCTAGATTCAAGCCTCCGCAGGAATGACAAGCGTTTTCACACAAGCTCCTCCGCAGGAATGACATAGTTTTTGGTGCCTTCGGTGGCTAATAAATGAAATCCTTATATCAGGGCAACACTGCTATTTTACATATCTGTTGAGATGAACCATTTTTTACTTTCACGATGTAAACCCCAGCGGCAAGTTTTAGCCCGGAACCATCTCTCAGAGCCAGGTTATTCAGGACTAAGCCTTCTGCAGTAGAAGTGTAGCTTTTGCTTATCAGCTTCTGACCCCGTAGATTATAAAGCTCCAATACAGCAGTACCTTCCATGCCTTTATCAAAACAGAAACTAATCTTCTCCCTGGCAGGATTAGGGAATGCAAACAATTTTCCGCTACTAAGCTCAGGCGTATCTTCGCACAAAAAAGCAGCCAGAGATGCATCGAAACACCTTACCGACAAGCCATTTGCCACCAGGATATTAGTGTTGGTAACTGCAAAAAAAGCACTGGGATAATAGGGATAATCCCAAGGATTATCTGGATACACCATTTCAAAAGGATAATCTCCAGCTTCCACGGGATGCAGCGGATCCTTTAGTGACAGCACTTTCAGGCCTGTATTGCTTCCAATCAACAAGCCCTTGCCCAAAGGGAGCATATCAGCTCCTTCTTCGGCAGACAAATAATACTCACTCTGTTCTACAACCGTGTCTCCCTCAAGGTGATAACACATCAGCTGATTCCAACGTAGAGCATACAGATAATCACCAATTTTTAGGAGTTTACTGGCATTACTGTTTTCAATGTTGCATTTTAGTACCGGATTGCTGATATCAGTGATATCATAGCAGCTTATCTGGCTACCGAAAGAACCTGGCCAGTCCCAAAAATTTGCCAGCCACAATTCACCCGCAGAGGCAGTTGAGCTGGTGTAGCTATACTGGCTTATGGCAAATTTCTGCTCGGGCTGGGTGGGATTGGACACATCAATACAATAAAACCCACCATCTCCATTACAGACCAAGGCGTAATTGTTATACCTTTGGATATCCCTTGTAGTTCTGGGTTGTTCGTAAGCCACACAGGGCATGAGAATGCTACCCGCTTTGCTACCGGATTGCAGATCGTAAATAGTAAGCCGGGGTGCATTATCAGAATAGGCTATTGATGAACTCAGTAACATATCGTCCATAATTTGCATAGCATCCATCCCTTGCGGTTCCGGCTCAAACTGGCTTTGGAGATACAGGGATAAGTCCTGGTTGTAATCCAACACCTGGATGTTTTGGTTTAATCCCACTATGCGCTGTTCATTGGCTAAG
>JAVEUB010000242.1:0-4466 GCA_034005785.1 Cloacimonas sp. (SeqCode)
GATCAGGTTGACGTGGAATACAACTACTCCAAGCTGCAGGCAAAGCAAAAAAGTAAGCTGAACAACAGCAATAGCCACTATTCCATCTTGCCAAACAGCAGAGATGTATTCTCTTTTTTGGCTTATGTGATAAGTGGCAAAGCCTCCCAGGGTGTGTATAATATAGACGCAAATGGTAGCCCCTGGCTGGCAAAAGTTCAGTATAAAGGTGTGGAAACGGTAAAAAACCAATTAGGAAAATATCCGGCTAAGCGCTATGATATCAGCTTCTCTTGTTTAACTGAGGTACCCACGCCCTATGTGGATATGGTAACGTGTAATCTGGTGAACCAGGCGACAAAACTGAGCTTTTGGGTGAGCCAAAACAATTTGGCAGTAAAAGCAGTGGTAAAAAAGAATGCAATGTCCATGTCCTGGGATTTGATTGCGGTAAAACCATGAAGTTTGTGCGCACCATCTATCCCGGAATAATCTGGATGGTAGTGATCTGGATAATCTCGTCAATCCCATCTTCTAACTTACCATCGGTAAAAATATTTGGTTTCGACAAACTGGCACATCTGGTAATTTATGCCATTTTAGGCGTCTCTTTTAGCCCCTGGCTGAAACAAATTGCGCAGCAGCATAATTGGTTAAAATTCCAGGAAGGATTGTTGTTCTTTGGATTGCTTGTAATCTTAGCAGCAGCGGATGAATCTCACCAACGCTTTATCCCCGGACGCACTGTTTCTATATATGATTTTCTGGCTAATTCCACTGGTTTAGGGCTTGGCTATTTAGTACACAGGCTGATATAAATGATCCAGGTGAAAGACCTCTGTGTAAGTCTGAACGGTAAACAAATCCTTAAAGATATCAGTTTTGATTTGCAGGAAGGGCAAAATCTGGCTATCTTAGGACGTAGCGGTAGTGGAAAAACAGTACTGATTAAAAGCCTGCTCGGTATCTATATGCCAGATAGCGGAGAGGTGATAATAGATGGTATAGATATTCACAGAGGTGACCAGAAAGCTTGCCAGGATTTAAAAATGCGCTTTGCCATGGTTTTCCAAAATGCAGCCTTGTTGGATTCCTTTACGGTGCTGCAAAATGTAGCATTACCTCTATATGAAAGAGGTAGTGGTGATAGTGATGAAATACAGAAAAAAGTGATTGAATCGCTAAAAACGGTGGGACTGGAACACACTTTGGATTTGTATCCAGCACAGCTTAGCGGGGGAATGCGTAAACGTATTGGGATCGCCAGAGCACTGGTGTATAGCCCGGATTACATTATCTTTGATGAACCAGTTTCGGGGCTTGATCCCATAACTGCAGGAGAGGTGCTGTTTTATATTTCACGCATAAAAAATGGTATCGTCAGCAAGGTAAATAATAAAGACACTATTGCCAAAGTACATGTGGCAGCCGCAACACAAACTTCTGTTGCAACTTTGATTACTATCACGCACGAAATCCGTAATTTAGACCAGATTGCCGACCGTGTTTTGTTTCTGGATAATGGAAGTGTATTGTTTTCCGGATCGGTGCCCGAATTGCAACACAGCACCAATGAATTTATCAAACGATACTTAGCATGAACATAAAGCACGAGCATCAGATTCTGCAGCTTGCTTTCTTAACTGCCGCCGCGGCTTCTATCCACATTGTGGAAAGCCTGATTATGCGCCTCTCCCCCATCCCTTTTTTGCGTATCGGGCTGTCCAATGTGGTACTGCTGTATTTAATTGCGCGGAATCAACCGCTTAGTGCGATTATGGTGAGTACTGCGAAATCGGTTATTGGGGGAATTGTTACTTTAACGTTGCTAAGCCCCACAACTATCTTGTCTCTGGCAGGTGGTTTAACGGCTATTATTGCCATGCTGTTGGCTAAATGGCTAAAGCTGGGCTTAAGCTTGTTTGGAATAAGTATTATTGGTGCTATCACGCATAATCTCACTCAATTAGCAATGGTTCGCCTTATCTTGATTCATAGCGACAGAGTTTTTATGTTGACACCAATCTTGATTTCAATTGGCTTGCTTAGCGGATGCATTATAGCATACATAAGTCTATATGTGGATGCAAAGTTTAGTTTCTCTGGAATGAAAAAAATTGATGAAAAATTATAACAAACAGCGAATGACCAAGATTGCCAGATATGCAGGGATTGCTTGTTGCGTCCTTATAGGCATCTTCGTTGGTGCGCTTTGGTTTTATCGTGATAGTTTACCCCCAACGAGTGAATTGCACAATTTTACCCTGCGCTCCGGTTCTGAAGTGTATGACCGTAATGGCAAAATGGTTTACTTGTTTGCCTTCGAAAAGCGCAAGTTGGTTTCACTAAAAGAGCTTCCCCCCTACCTGATTGATGCTCTGCTGGTAACTGAAGACAAGAATTTCTATCACCATTTTGGGATTGATATTATTGGAAATATTCGGGCAATTGTAGTAGATATCATCCGTATGGATTTTTCCCAAGGTGCCAGCACTATCACTCAGCAAATGGCCCGAAACATGTTTCTTACCTTAGATAAGCAGGTATCACGCAAAATGAAGGAGCTTATCCTGGCTCTCAGGATAGAGCGTGAATTTAGCAAAGATGAGATTTTAGAAATCTATTTTAACAAGATATTCTGGGGAGGGCAGTTACACGGCGTAGAAACTGCGGCACTTTTCTACTTTGGTAAGCATGCACGCGATCTCAGCCTTGCCGAATCTGCTTCACTTATAGGCATGATTCAAAGGCCAAACTACTACAATCCCCAGAAACACCCGGAGCGTTTGCTGGAACGGCGCAACATGATCCTGAAAAAGATGCTGAAAGCACGTAAGATTACAGCCGAAGAGTATGAAATAGCCTCTGCTGCGGAGATGAAAAGCGATCGCAGCTCGATGCGCCAGTATGCGTCGGACTATTTTATTGAACATATCAGGCTTTATCTTGAGCGCAAATATGGCACAGAGCGTCTTTTTGAAGGTGGACTAAAAATTTATACGACTCTTGATATGGAGCTATCTGCCTATGCCGATTCTGTGCTAAATGATTACTTGAGCAAAGCAGAGAAAGGCTATGGATCTGGAACTCGCTATGATGGAGTTGCGCCTAATAGCGTAGATATCAATACCCGCTATCTTCAGGGCGGCCTGGTTTTGATGGAGAATAGCACCGGGCAAGTGCTTTCCATGATTGGTGGACGTAACTTTGTGCATAGCAAGTTTAATCGCATGACACAGGCAAAACGCCAGTCTGGTAGTGCAATAAAACCCATTTATTACACCGCAGCGGTAGAGCGTGGCTACACACCTGCCACAATTATTAAAGATGCCCCCTTGCACCTGAAGGGAAGCGATGAGAAAGCCTGGAACCCGCAGAACTTCAGCCGGAAGTATTATGGTTTCACCCGTATGCGTACTGCCATTACCCACTCCTACAATATTTGGGCAGTTAAAACTGTAATGGATATAGGCTTGCCTGCTGTAAATGATGCCTTCCAGCGTTTTGGGATAAATGCCAAAGCGAAGGATCTCTCAGCTGCCCTTGGTGCTTATGAAATTACCCCTATAAACCTGATTTCAGCCTACACGGCTTTCCCCAATGGAGGTGCCCGGACAACCCCCATATTTATTACCAAAGTAGAGGATATGCAAGGAAAAGTACTCGAGCGCAAAAGCGGAAACAGAATTAAAGTGTGCTCTCCCGATGTAGCATACATTATGACTTCATTGCTACAATCTGTTACAACTTCGGGAACCGGTGCCGCTGCCAGGAATAACTATATGTGGCCGGTAGCTGGCAAAACGGGAACGTCCAATGATCATCGTGATGCCTGGTTTATTGGCTTTAACAAAAAATACACCCTGGGAATCTGGAATGGCTTTGATCATAATGCAACCATCTCAGCCAGTGCCGTTTGCGCACCTATCTGGGGAAAGATTATGACCAAGGCGATTCGCTTGCAGAATAAGGGACGGCTCCCCAGAACTGACGATCCACGGTATGGTTTCAGTATGCCTGAAGGAATAGTTACCCGCACCATTAATCCCACTTCCGGATTTGCATCCTCAAGCGGAATTGAAGAAGTATTCATCGAAAGCAACGTTCCCCCCGTAGTGGAGGACACTTTACGATTCAATTTCTACCCCACCCGCTGGGGTTATCGCGATGAACTGGAAACAGAGTAGGTTAATGCTGTGACCAAGTATTTGTTCTACCTCCTTTGTCTGCTGATCTCTTCCGGTTTTATCACCTACATCAGTTTTTGCATCCGCTTTTATTATGGTTACAAACGCCATAAGCCAACCCTCAGCTTTAAGAAACGCACGGTTAGCGTGATAATAGTTGCCCGCAATGAATCCAAGAACCTGCAAGAACTTCTGTTATGCTTGCTGAACCAAGATTATCCCAAAGATTTGTATGAAGTAATACTTGCCGATGATGATTCTGAAGATGATAGCGAGGCAGTGGCACAAAAATATATTCAG
>JAVEUB010000243.1:0-4436 GCA_034005785.1 Cloacimonas sp. (SeqCode)
GCTCTTCCGATCTACTAAAGCTCTGGCAGCCTGAGGCTTAGACAAGAGCAAAAATATAGGGAGTGCGGATTTGATATCCCACTCCCTTTTATTTAAGCACCTTGCTATCATTGCGCCATCAATATGGGTGGGATGCGTGTTGGTGGCGTATTGCGGGGAAGGTTGGAAGGTTGGAAGGTTGGAAGGTTGGAAGGTTGGAAGGTTGGAAGGTTGGAAGGTTGGAAGGTTGGAAGGTTGGAAGGTTGGAAGGTTGGAAGGTGACCGCCACATAAATGTGGCAGAACCAACCGACTAAAGATCGGTGTTCCACTCGCTATGCAATCTCACTGGCGAAGCCTCTCACTGCATAGCTCTCACTGGCGAAGCCTCTCACTGCATAGCTCTCACTGCTTTAGCTCTCACTGCATAGCTCTCACTTGCCGCAGGCTCTCACTCACAACCCTTCCCACCTGTCCATTAGGCAAGCGCACAGCGTAATAATCCGGTTTTGTCTCCAGAACAGTTACAATTAGTCCTGCATGAATTTCGGTGATTGGTTTGGTTGCTTCGGTATCCATTGGCATCAAGGATGTGGCTCTGGCAACAACAACTGCCTGTTGATTGTGTTTTTGGGCATAAGATTTGAACCCCATAATACTGAATGAACCCAGGCACAAAGTAGCAAACAGGATGAGCACCAAAATCGGCAAAGCACGTTCTTTATCAGGATCGTAAAACAGCAGCCATAACAGGCTTAGCCCGCTAAAAAGTAACAAAATCAAGCTTAGGTAGGCAACCCGGTTCACACTAAGAAAATCCAGCCCCTGAAACAACGCACGCACTAAAAATAAACGCTCTGGATAGAGATTGGCGTCCGAACTAAGCCGCACCGCCAAATCAAGATTTGCTTTGGCCATTTTGTGGGCGGAATTAAGATTTAACGCTCTCAAAAAGTAGAGATTAGCCATACCTTGATTACCGGCAGCGAAATAATCCACCCCCAGGTTGTAATACAGATCAGCATTGTTTGTCTTATCTGCTTGCTGCGCTTTATGTTGCAAAGAGTCTGCCTCTTGCGCCACAAGTAAGGGCGCTCCTATCAGCAAACAGCAAAGCAGCAGGATAATCTGTTTCAGGGTCACTTGTTCAGCTCCGGCATTTTATTGTTGCGCAAACGGCTAAATGATCCCACAATCGCTCTCAGCAAGCTCAAATCCTCTTGCAGATTTAAGATCCTATCTGTTTCAGGCATAAAACGGGCAGCCTGGCAATGCTGCAGAAACCCCTGGATTTCCTCCACCAAATGCAGAGGGATATTCAGCTCTCGTAGTGCCGATATTTTATCGTCGTTGGATAAGCGATTGGGGAGCTTGTACTTAGCATCCAAATAAGTGAATAACGCTTTTTCCGCCAAAGGATAAAATTCCGCAGAGAGGTTTCGGGCAGCTTCGGTGCTTTGTTTCATGTATTTGTTTAGAATATGCTCCGCCTTTTTCTGCGCATAAGCCTTAGGATCACGCTGTCTCAGCTTTTTGTCCAGGGCAACAAGCGCTCCGATGGTTACCAAAACTAGGATGATGATCACAATCAGCCAGTACCAGGGTTGCCTACCTACACTTACATAAGGCTGATATTTATTTTTGCTGATTTTGGGCAGCATTTCCCGGGGCAAACGCGGTTCCCATAAGCGATTAAGATAGCTTAGCACACGAGCCGATTTCACCGTAACTACTAAAGGTGGAAGGGTATATGTCTCAAATGCCCCAGCATCGTTGCCAAACCACACAAAGCTAAGTTCAGGCAGCTTTAGCTCACCCTTATCTTGCGGAATAAGTGTGTAATAGTAGGTGCGGGTTCCTTCGATGCCCGATTGCAGGTTATCCACAACCATCGGGCTGGAAATCTGAAAGCCTGTGCCAGAGGCAAATTTGGGTGCTAAAAACTGATTAAAATTGCCCCTTCCCTGTATTTTGAGGGTTAAAGTAAGTGCTTCTCCCAGTGCTATTTCCCTTTCTGATAGCTTATGTGAAAGCTTAAAATTGCCAACCGCACCATTGAACCCAGCAGGGATCTTGGCATCGGGAAGAGGACGAACATTTATCTCGCATTTACTGCTTAGTAAAGACTTATTGAGATATCCAAAATTGTATAGCCTGGCTACACCCTGCAATTGAGGCGCTTGCAAAATTCCTTCCTGATTGGGGATTAAGGCTAAGCGCTTTATTAAGGTTCGTTTATAGCTCTTCCCCTCCATGGATGCGTTCTCGAAGTTTAGCATGGAAGGTTGTTCGTAGGTGCTTTTGCCATAGCCGCTAAAATCGTGCTCGTCATCCAGGTTAAAAGAGCGCACCATTTCGTCGGTATATAGATAATAGGAAACAACCGCGGGAAATCCTCGGTAAACATATTGCTTTGCAGGCATAGCAAGCAGCAGCGTATTCCCGCCTGTGAAGTTGCGGTCGGATAAGTAATCCGGTTCAGCAAACCCGAAAGGATCCCTAAATGGTGTTGCCGGAGAACTTTGCCCACGCGCTTGGTTTACACTTTTCTCAATAGTTATGTCCATTGCCCGCGTGGCATAATCTCTATTATTAACCTGCACGGAAAAAGATGGGATGGTGGTTTTACCTGGTTTCTGGGGGATGTAGATAAATGTGTAGCTCTGTGTATATTCCGTTGAGAGTTTGGTTCTGAATAGGGAAGTAGAATTGAAGGAAGAACTGGTAACATTCCTGAAAGTGAATAGCGGTACCTGCGGAGGTTGTGGCTCGGATACATTCAGGCGTCGTCCGTCACTAATCTTTAGGGTAAGCTCCAGTTGGTCTATCGTGGTAAGGGTGTATTTATTCACCGAAACATCTATCTTTAAAGCGCTTAAAACCAAAGGAAACAGGCACATCAGAAACAATAATTTCTTCATCGTTACCACCATTTCCCCTTGGGCACGTTTTGTCCTTTGGGTTGTTGCTTACGGTCGCTGCTTTCTTTGTTGTCCAAACCGCCAAGAATGTTGCGGATTTCTTCTTCCTTTTTCTTATCCTGCTCTTTATCTTCCTTGGGTTGGGGTGGAGGTGGCGGTTGTTGCAGTTTTTTTCTTAATGCAAGTTCATAGTTGGCTTTAGCATCGGTATCCTGTGGCATATGCAGGATGGCATCACGATAGTGTTTTAGAGCTGTTTCGTAATCACCTTGTTTGTAGGCAATATTGCCGCGGTCGTAGCTTAGCGCACCATTATGCTTCGCCTTCTGAAGGGCTGCCTCCGAGCTTGCTTCGGCCTCTTTATACTTATCTTGTTTATATTGGCATTTGGCCAGATTTGCCGCAGAGATGGAATCGCTTTTTGCATTATTACGCTGTAAAATGCTTTCCGTCTGTTTATACTGTTTCAGCTTATATAGCTGTTCGGCAAGGCTTTGTGTAACTACTTTATGGCGCCAGATTAGCTCGCTAAGCAGGAATAACAGCACAATGATGAACAACGCCAAAAGTAGCTGATTTCGGTTAATCTTCATCTGCTCTCACCTGCACTTGTTTTTCGTTTACGGGGATCAATTAAGCTTTCCAAAATCAGCAATAGTAAAGCTAAACAGGCAAACAAGTAGTATTGCTCTTTTTGCACATTCAGGCGTTTGCTATTCGTACGGCTTTCTTCGCTGGCGTAAATTTGTTTCAGGATAAGCTGTATTTCATCTCCTCCTGGGGTAACACGATAATATTCTCCACCGGTGATGCGTGACGCTTCTTTAAGTGTGGCTTCATCCAGTTTGCTAAGAACTTCCTCACCCGTTTCCGGATGGCGGATTACTATCCCTTCAGGGCTGCCCACACCCATGCAGTGAACTCTTATCCCTCGTTCCTTCAGCATTTTAGCCTGGCGCAAGGCAGAGCCTTCCAAATCTTCTCCATCGGAGATAAGAATCAGGGAATTCGCTCCTGAAGAAGTGGAAAAGGCATCTCCTGCCAGCTTAAGCGCTGCTCCGATATCTGTTCCCGGTTGGCTGATAGTATTGGAGGATAAACTGTTTAGCACAATCTTCAGCGCTTCGTAATCATCGGTAAGCGGGCATTCCAGTGTGGCAATTCCGGAAAAGGCAATAATGCCGATACGGTCGGTTTTTACCTGATCCAAAAAACTTCCAATCTGCAACACAGCCCGTAACAAACGGCTCGGCTGCATATCTGTAGCGTCCATGCTTTTAGAAACATCGATGGCGAACACAATATCCATCCCGCTACTCTGCATATCTTTCATTTCATAATCCCATTGCGGACGCACAAGCGCAATAATGATGCACATCATGGCCAGAACAAGTAAAAAAAGCTTGAATCCAAGCCAAAAAGGAGACCTCTGCAAATTGTAATGGGGTAACAAATGAGCTTCTGCATAGCGGCTGAAACGCTTTTTCTGGAGCTTTGCCCGCTTCGCACCAAGCCACAGTAAAGGCAAAGCAATTAG
>JAVEUB010000017.1:0-18902 GCA_034005785.1 Cloacimonas sp. (SeqCode)
CTGATTCTACTGCTGATCCAGGAAATCAGCCGCATCTATGGAGAAAACAAAATGGCAGGTATGTTTGCCAATTCAGAGGAAATGATCAGGCAGGTAAACGACCTCTTCTGGTATGGGCTATTGACACGGGAGCAGCGATGAGGAAAACCTCGGTTTCATGCTTGGGAATCCGCTTAGTGGCATTATTATTGGGCTTGGTCAGCATTGCCGGGTTGCATGCCTTGGAAGCCGATTTGGAAGTTCGCAATCAGTTTAGTGTATCTGGTTTGGCTTGGGATGATCTTAGTAGCGGAATGGCGGATTTTGGCTGGAAACCTGACCTGTTCGGAGAATACTTCCTCTCGCCTGACATTCGGCTTTCCGTAGAGCTGAGCCTGGATAACCGGCTGGAATTGCTCTTTGCTGGAGAGGATTCTTCCCAGGAAATCAGCACTGATCTATATCGTGCTTGGGTTGCTGCGTCCTATCATAACACCGAACTAAAGGCTGGTTTGCAGCACATCCGAATGGGGGTGGCGCAGATCTATAGACCCCTGCAATGGTTTGACACCATCGACCCCCTATCACTACTGCAAGATTCTGAAGGGGTGCAAGCGCTTACTCTCACGCATTTTTTCCCCAACCCGGAATTGCGCGTATGGATATTACCAGGCACCGGGGAGACCAAGGGAAATGAGTTCTTTGCCACCAAAAAAGGGACGGCTGAATTCGGAACTCGGCTCGGGGTGCTCAGTTTCTTGGGAGAAACGGGTTTAAGTTATCACCAAAGAGTAATTTCTCATGTTCAGGAAGATATTACCGCCGTGAATGAATTCCGTCTGGGCTTGGATCAGCGGGTGGACACTGTTATCGGTGCTTGGTACGAAGCCGATTTCCAGATGCTTGATCAAAATGTTTCCTTGTCTCAGAGTGAGGGTTTTGGACCTAAATACCGCTATACCGGTTCGGCAACTTTGGGGGCAGATTACACATTAGGTATCGGAAAGGGACTTTATTTGCTGGGTGAAGCAAACTATTTTTGGAAACTCACCCAAGATTATCAAACCACGGCAGAAGACTATCATAACTCCGGCAGATACCAGGGTGCGCTGGTTTTGAGATATCCACTCAGTTTGCTGGATGAGGTTCAGGTCTATTCAACCTTCAACACTTATAATGCTTCTCCGGTTACCTCAGCACTGCTTTCATGGAGAAGAACGTACGATTTATTGAGTTGGGATATATCGCTCAGTCTGGCAGATTTTCAAAATCCCCAGAGCAGGAATCTGGCTCTAAAACTGGTAATTAACTATGACATATAGAGGAAACATGGAAGACATTATCGTTCGCATCTCTAACATGAGCAAAGCCTTCCCCACTGGAGATGGGGATTTTTTGGCTTTGAAAAACATCAACCTGAACTTTGGGAAAGGTGAGTTTACGGGTATCGTGGGACCCAGCGGTAGCGGCAAAACCACCCTGCTGAACCTGATCGGCTCTCTGGATACACCTACATCCGGAGAAGTTGAGGTATTGGGCTATCAGGTAAGCCAACTTACCCAAAAGCAATCCAGTGAATTGCGCAGCAAATACATCGGTTTCATCTTTCAGACCTACAATCTTCTTCCGGTCTATAATGTCTATGAGAATGTGGAGTTTCCCTTGTTGCTGCTGAAGATGAGTCCTGCACGAAGAGCCGAGGCTGTCACAGACGCCTTGGAATGGGTAGGCCTTACTGATAAAATCAAGAGCCGTCCCTCTCAGCTTTCCGGGGGACAATGCCAGCGCGTAGCCATCGCCAGAGCCATGGTAAAGAAACCTTCACTGGTGTTGGCAGATGAACCTACGGCAAATCTGGATACGGAAAACTCTCTGCACATATTGGAGACGATGAAAAAGATCAATACCGAGTTGGGGACTTCCTTTCTATTTTCCACACACGACCAGAAAGTCATCCACTTTATGAACCGCATCATAGAACTGGTTGATGGCAAGGTGGCAAGCGATGATATTCAAACTGGCGCTTAGAAATATCATTGGCAACGGCTGGCGCAGCCTGATAAATATCTTCATTATAGCATTTGTGATGATTGGATTAATCTGGATGATTGCCATGTGGTACAGTTGGTTGAATCTTGCTAAGACTCAGCAAAAGGAATGGGAATTCGCCTCGGGCATTATGCGCGTGAAAAGCTACGACCCCTATGATATGTTTTCCTGGGAAAAAGCTAATGCCCCTGTACCGGTTGAAGCCCAAGCAGCCGTAGCAAAGGGCAGTATCGTTCCTATTCTCTTCTCGCCCTGTGTCATCTATCCCAACGGAAGAATGGTAAATGCCATCGTAAAAGGAATCCCTGCCAAACAGAGGCTGCTCAAAATTCCTTCAGCTCAACTATCCGGTACAGATGAATCTGTTGTTCCAGCCTTGATTGGTAAGGCTATGGCAATAAGCACAAGGCTGAAAGAGAAAGATATTTTCACGCTGCGTATCAAGGATAGCGAAGGCGCTTTCAACGCGATAGACCTGCAAGTGAGCCAAATCATGGATTGTCCGGTACCATCGCTTGATGCGGGAACAGTCTGGATTGATATACAAGCACTGCAAAGTGCTAAACAACTGCCGGATATGGCAACTGTAATGGTAATAAACGATAATGCTTTAAGTATATTGCATGGGAAGGAGTTCAGAGCTATCGGAGAGCGCGAGTTTTTTGCTGACTTGAACCAAATGGTCAAAACTAAAGCAGAAGGTCAATCGTCATTGTTCATTCTGTTGGTTTTTCTGGCTATGCTGGCGGTTTTCGATACGCAGGCTCTTGCTATATTCAAAAGACGCAAAGAAATAGGCATGCTATCTGCTATGGGATTGTCAAAAGGGAAGATAATTTTATTGTTTACGACAGAAGGTAGCTTGTATATGGTCTTCGCATCGGTTGTGACTGCTGTTTTAGGTTTTCCTATCTTTTATTATTTTGCCAAGATAGGTTTTTCCCTGCCCTATAGTGCCGACAACTTTGGTGTGGCAGGCTTTGATGAACCTTTGAAGTTCATCTATCCCGCTCCCTTGGTCTTTGCCACGTTGTTGCTGATGTTCCTGCTCACGGTTTTCGTTAGCTGGCTTCCTGCGCGCAAGATAGCCAAGATGAAACCTACAGACGCTTTGAGAGGTAGATAATATGTTTAAGTTCTTACTAAAAGGCGTATTTCGGGATAGGCACCGATATCTTTTTCCTCTGCTGATGGTCAGTTCAGGAGTGCTGATAATGGTGTTCATGCTGGCTCTGGTGAATGGATATATGGATAGTTTCATCCGTCAAAGCGCAGGGTTTGAGACCGGACACCTAAAGGTTGTTACTCGCGCTTATGCGGAGTTACTAAGCCAAAGACCCTTTGATTTGGGAATGCTGGATATTCAGGATGACTTAACTCAGTGGAAGAAAACCTATCCCCAGCTTGATTGGGTGGAGAGGATTCACTTTGGCGCACTTCTGGACATTCCCGATGCTGATGGTCTCACTCGTGAACAGGGTGATGTGGCGGGCTTTGGAGTTGACCTATTTTCCTCCGATAGGGAGCGAAAGCTGATGAATCTGGACAAGGCTCTGGTGAGTGGCAGCATCCCCAAACAGCCTACTGAAGTATTGCTTTCCGACAGAGCCCTACATAGGTTGAAACTTAAGCTTAGGGACCCGGTTACTTTGATTTGTTCGGATGTATATGGTATGATGGCTTTTAAGAAACTCGTTATCAGCGGAACTATCAATTTTGGAGTTGAAGCGCTTGACAGAGGAGCGATTATAGCAGACCTTTCGGATATTCGGAATATGCTGGATATGGAGGGTAGCGCCGGAGAGATACTTGCTTTCTTCCGCAATGGAGTTTATGATCAAAAAACTGTAAATGACATCAGAGACGATTTTAACAAAAAATTCAGTAACTCTGATGACGAATTTTCGCCGGTAATGCTGGCATTGAGCGACCAGAACAATATGGGCACTCTACTGGGAACGATGCAAAGCCTGCTGGGAATTTTCAGTATGGTTTTCATTATAATACTGGGAATTGTTCTCTGGAATTCCGGGTTAATGAATGGCATCCGTCGTTATGGTGAATTCGGAGTGCGCCTTGCAGTGGGTGAATCCAAACGGCATATATATTGGACTCTGATGCTGGAAGCCGTCATTGTGGGATTTGCAGGTTCAATTATTGGTATCATATTTGGCTTGCTCATCAGTTGGTATTTCAACATCAAGGGGATGGATGTTAGCGTTTTCAACCGTAATTCCACGCTAATGTCAGAAGATATTATTTACACCTCCATCAATATAAAAACTGCTCTGTCCGGCTTGATACCCGGTGTGCTTTCCACCCTATTGGGAGCCATGCTTGCCGGTGTGGCTGTTTTTAAACGCCAAACCTCACAACTTTTTAAGGAACTTGAAGTATGAAAAATCTCTTGATAGCAGCTCTGTTGCTTTGCAGTATTGCTTTATGGGCGCAGAAGCCCAATGCAGCCGGTATCTTATCCGCCATTGATAAAAACATGACTTCCGGCAGTTCCAAGAGCAGCACCCGGATGGTGATTAATGCCAAGCGCTCCAGCCGTAGCGTGGAGTCTGTCAACTATGCTCAAGGAACGGACAAATTCTACACGGAATACACGGCTCCTCCTCGCGAAAAAGGCACCAAAATGCTCAAGGTAGGCTCTAACCTGTGGATTTTTAATCCCGGAACTGACCGCACTATCCAGATATCGGGCAATATGCTTAAACAATCAGTGATGGGCAGTGACCTTTCTTACGAAGATTTTATGGAGGACACCAAACTCACAGAAGCTTACTCTGCCACAGTGGATGGTGAGATAACTTATGATAAAAGGGATTGCTGGACTATGACCCTGATAGCGAAACAGAAAGACCTTGCCTATCATACGCGCAAACTGTATGTGGACAAGGAACGCTACGTAGTTCTCTACGAAAGGCTTTACGCCAAAAGCGGCAAGCTGCTAAAGTCCATCAAATCCTCTAACGTTGCGAAGATAGGAAGTCGCTGGTATCCGCGTTATATCCTGTTCAAGGACGAACTGAAGGAGGGTAAGGGCACGGAGTATTTCATCGACAGCATCCAGTTTGACTTAGCCATCCCTGCCGCAACTTTTACCAAGGCTAAGCTAAAAAAATGACCTGATCTGGAGACCCCAGAGAAACTGCCACAATAAGTATGTCTGATGATCCCTCAGATGCGCTGCATGCAAGCGGAAGTAACGCTTTGTGGAATATTGAGATTCCTAATGGTGGCACCTCTCAGATTTATGTAAGTATTGTTGAAGACGATCAAGGCGATATCTCTGAAGAATCTTAATGAGTTTCGTATGAATGGAGGTGATGGAGCAGTAACTCTTTGTGTTCAGCAGATTGAGGATTTCCTCTGCCACATGGGTGCTGTGTTTCCAGTTGCCTTTTTGCTGGAAGCCGACTTGAGACTGGTAGTGCTTACCGCTAACGTATAGCTTGTCTTTACGTGATATGTACTTGATTTAATTTCTGGTTGGCAGCACTTTCATTGCCAGGCTTATGGCTTTGCTTTCGATTATGTTCTGCCTTGAGTGCCTCTAAGTGATCATCATTTGCAAGTTTGGGTGAGACCAGAAATCCAATTTTACAAAGTCCAGGCACGCCGACAAAGTTTAGCTACCTTCGTTCGTAGTTTGGTACTGGATTTCTGCAATTTTATGCAACTCAGCTATTTTGCTGGCAACTTCCTGATAGTTGCTCTGCTCATATTCAATTGCTTGATTTTGCATTTTACCATTGGGAAAGGTTATCACAAATCCCAGCATACCTTTCCCACTTTCGGAATCGGTAATGGTATCTATGATACCGCTTATCTGTGCCTTGCGCCGTTCTTGCTTTTTCATAATGGAAAGTAAAGCCCGATACAAAACCGGGCTTTACATCCTCTAATACAAATCAACTATTTAATCAGCACAAGTTTCCGAATCTGGCTGGTTGAGGGTGAACTAAGGCGGTAGAAATAAGTTCCGCTGGAACAGAAGTTTCCGCTGCTGTCGGTTCCATCCCAATTAACATGATGGAATCCTTCGGGTAAATTCATGCTTTTTACAACTTGCCCGCGGTAATTAAATACCTTTAAACTTACTACTTCGCCCGCCTTTACAGAAACATCCAAATTCGCAATTCCCCCTACCCTGAATGGGTTGGGATAGATATCGCTTATTCCTGTGATTTCAGGTAATATTGGAGCACCTGGCTCACCACCGGTAACAGTTACACTAACAGGGCCGTGCATCTCCCCACCAGAGTATTCAATGCTTTCCAGCCAGTACCAATAATGAGTATTGGCTTCCACTTCATGATCTTCATGGTTGTAGCTGCAAACTGTGGAGGTGTTAGTTGCGGGTATCATAACGGGTGTAATCATCAGGGCTTCTGCCAAATTCTGGTTATCAGAGCGGTAAACTCTGTATCCCAAAAGGTTGGTTTCCGATTGAGTTGTCCAAGCCAGGGTTACATAACTGGATGCTGTTAATGTGGCAGTAAAACTGCTTAGTTCTACAGGCAGAGTAATGGGTGGTTCCCATGAAGAGTAGGCACTCCAAGACCAACCAAGGTATTCTACTGCTGCCACATATGCATAGTAAACCTCTGTTTCTACTAAGTTGATAACATCTACTTTTAGAACCCCTGGAGATTCAAGAGTATAACTGCCAACAGGTCCACTAACATTTCCTTCAGGAACATTCCATTCGGGATCACAATAGCCCGTACCTAAAAGGATTGCGGTTTTCAACCCAATATAATAACCGTCCACATCTGTAGAAGGTTCGCTGGACCATCTAATGGTTCCTGTGGTAGCACCGGTGCGTGTAAAAGTTACCCAATTCGGATGAGCCGGGGTTGCAGCCAAACATAAACTTGCAATAATCAGCAAGCACACAAGTAACAGAGTTGTTTTCATTTTGTCTCCTTTTGTGGTATTCTCGTCAGAGAATTATTCTTGCCATAATATAGAGCATAGCTTGTGCCAATTATCATAATTTTGTTTGGTGTGTCTGTATGGTGCTTATTTGCTATAAGTTACATAGTTTAGCTGCTGCTCCAGAAGTGCAGAAAATAGGTGATCCCGATAGTGAAATTGCAAAATTGCAATGCAATAATGAAATCAGACGGGCTTAGATTGTCTGGGGAGGGGTTGAGGCAAAGTTTGCAGTCTATGGCTTGGTAATCTTCAGTTTGTTTATCCGCCGGGAAAGCTTACTCTCGGACATATTCAGCAGCTTAGCCGTCTCTTTTTGCACCCAATTGCAACGAGCAAGGGCTTCGGATATTAATAGGTGTTCAGTGCTTTGGAGCTGCTCTGTATAAGCTTTAGCCGCTTGTCTGGGTGGAGTATTTTTAGCCAGTAAAACTCCATCAAGCTGATCTGCTTTCCATACCGCCTTGGGAGACAGAATTAAGATGCGTTCCAAGATATTCATCAGTTCTCTGATATTTCCGGGGAAAGAATACTCTCTTAATCGATTGAAAAAGTTCTCTGTCAAAGTAGGCTGGGGAATCCGGAATTCCTTAGAAAATCGCTGTACAAAGAACGAAGTGATCAGCTCCAGGTCGGAAAGCCTTTCCCGAAGTGGCAGCAGGTGAATTTCTACTTTATTAAGCCGGTGATACAAATCCAATCTGAATGTATTAGCATGGATTAGGCTTGGGATATCGCAATTGGAAGTGCTGATAATCCGGCAGTTAACGGGAATTTCTTTATCGCTTCCCACCGGTTGAATGCTATGTGTTTCAATTGCCCGTAAAAGCTTCACCTGAGCCTCCACTGGCATATCCGAGATTTCATCCAGAAGCAAAGTACCTTTGTCAGCTTGCAAAAACTTACCTTTTCTATCCTCCATGGCACCGGTGAATGCGCCTCTTTTATGTCCAAACAATTCGCTCTCGATCAGATTAGCTGAAATTGCCGAGGCATTAATGGCTACCAGGGGTTTACCGGTTTTGCTTTCGGCATGAATCATTCTGGCAATCACTTCTTTTCCGGTGCCAGATTCTCCGGTAATCAAAACATTAGTATTAGGGTAGCGGGCAGCCAGCATGGCATCTTTGATGGCTTTTTTCACAGAGGCATGTTCACCGATCAAATCGGTGTTTTCGCATAGGCGGTTCAGCTCTACCTCCGCATGGCACTGGTTCTTTATCTGCAGATACTCATTGTGCAGTTTATTCATCCTGGCCTGATACTGGGCATTTTGCTTGTTGAAGTTTTCCCGGAAGTGTTTTTGGTTTGCATTGTCCAGCATTTCAAGTGCTTCAAAGCCTTCTTGGTATTTTTCCTGAGCTTCAAACAATCGGGCTTTGCAGCGGTAGGCAATGCTGAGATACAGGTTTTCATTAATCTGGCTAAAGTAGTCTATAGCCTTGTTAACCATCATTTCCGATTCCTCAAATGCTTCTTTATCAGTTAGATTATCGGCAAGATTCACATGGACAATATACTCTCTAAGTTTGTTTCCACTCTTTTTTGCTATCTCCAGCGAGGTTCGTAAAATCTGGATTGCTTCATCAAATCTGCCCAGTTTTCCCAAAGCTCTTGCCAGGTTATCTTGGGTTCTATTGGCGTTTAGGGAATTCTCCAAGCCACATTCCTGCATCAATTTCAGGCAATAGCGATATGTGTCTATGCCAAGCTCTGCATTTCCATTGTTCGTATAAAACAAACCCAGGTTTATATTTAGCGGAATCAGCAACCCCATGTAAGCTCTTGCTTTTGCCCATGCTATACCATCCAACAGGTACTTCTGTGCTGTGGGAAGCTCTTTCAACATCAGATTTACGATGCCAAAGTAAAGCAGGATATTGGCATAAAGCAGGGGATGCTGTTCTTTTTCCAACAGTTCTTGCAGTAGGGTTAATTCGCGATTAGCGGGTTCCGGAAGATTATTTAGCAAATATAGAACGCAATAGGATAGATGCACCTCAAGCTGCAAATCCAGAATACCAGCCTCCAAAGCATCCTGCATCGCGCTGTGGAGCAATTCTTCCTTCATTTCCAGGCTAAGGTCTGAGGTAACTTTCTGGCTTGTAGCAATTTTCAGTTCGCAGCTTAAAGCCTTACTGCCGCTTTGTTTAATATGCTTCTCTGCCTGCTTAAAATAGTCTTCAGTATAAGGATTATTGGTCTCTGAATAGGTGGATGCACTGTATTGAGTTAAGTAGAATTTACCCAGTAGTGGTTCATCGTTCAATTTCGGTAATGATGTTTTAAGCTCTTCCAGCAGGCTATGAGCTTTGTTTGTTTCACCAATTACGGCATTTGCCCTGGCTAAAAACAGGTGCATCACGTCCGCAGGATATTTCTTCAGCTTCCGGCTGGTCTGCACAAAATTGTTAATATAGCTCAAAGGCTCGTTTATAGCGTGATGTTGCAGCTCATATAATTCCCTATCAGTCAGGGTACAAATCATTAATACTCCTTAGCCATGCCAAACCTTATGTAACTCCACTATTCAAACTCGGAATACTGGGGAAACCCAACGCTACCATATTCTGCCACATATTGATCATCCCAATTGTAGCCCGCAAGTACCTTGTGGTTCTCATTTAGCTTAAAAACCCAACAATACAGATCTTCGTCCCAATACTCTATTTCATCATGCAACGATTGCAAAGCACCCATAACCACTTCTTCGATGTTTTCTTCACTTACTTCATTATAATAAACCAGCCAGGCAACTAATTCGTCGCGCTCTGCATCAAAGTAAAGGGTAACTTGTTCCACATATTTCTGATCATCTGCGGTAAAAACACTCGAAAAGGAGCTGTGCTCGGTTTCATAGAAGTTTCCTTCGTTTGTTTCCAGCAGCTCTTTTGCCACGGCATAGCTATCGCCATAAGAGAGTCCAAATAAGCCTTTCTGACCAAAAAGACCCAAAGCAGCCAGCATCATAACAACTATCAATAGGGTTCTTTTCATTTTCTTTTTCTTTTTCTCCTTAGTGAGGTCTATCATTGTGGGATAGTATAAGGGACTGCCGAAGTTTGGCAAACCATTATCTGCTTGCAGTGTAAAACTTCTCGCCTGTGATATATTTTCAACAATAGCAATAGTCCCCATTGTTGTGGGAATGCCTGCGTCCCGCTGGCAAGGATTGTTGGCGTCTCGCCGACAGTCATAAAAAAAAGACCTCGCTGAGCAAACAACGCCTAATCCACAACAGCTATCTGACTGCCGACCGGAGATCGGCATGGCCTTTCCTGCGAGGACGCAGGAACTCCCACGCGCAGGAACTCCCACGCGCAGGAACTCCCACGCGCAAGAAATCCACAAGCAAGATGTTTAGAGAAAAGGGCTTTACTATTTACGTTGCCGTGTTTCCCTTCTGATGGCTCCACTTATCGCGGTTACCTTGAAGAACAGTTTATCGGCAGGATCATCTTCATAGTCCCACAAGGAGTCAAGTGTTGGGTTGTTGGAGTGTGGGAATGCCTGCGTCCCGCTGGCAAGGATTGTTGGCGTCTCGCCGACAGTCATAAAAAAAGACCTTGCTGTGCAAACAACGCCTAATCCACAACAGCTATCTGACTGCCGACCGGAGATCGGCAGGCCTTGCCTGCAAGGACGCAGGCATTCCCCAAGCTCTCACTTCCCCCCAAAACGCCACTCCATAATTTTGTAATTGACAAAAACTCTTCGTTCCGTTATACAGGCGTGAAATGGATAATGGGAGAAACAAAAGCGTGAGTATAGAGCCAGAAAAGATCAAGCCCCTAAGCTTCGAAGCCTCGTTAAAAGAGCTGGAAAGCATCGTGGAGCGCCTTTCCGGAGGCGAAACTAATTTGGAAGAATTGCTTAAACTTTATGAAGAAGGCATAGCTTATTTGAACCACTGCCAAAGCCGTTTGGGCGAAGCCGAAGCAAAAATAAAAGTGCTCAGCGCCCAGATTCCGTCCCCGAATAAAACGGAGGAAAACAATGGATAGGAAAATACTGCTAAAGAAGGACATGAAAGAAAAGCAGGAGCTGGTAAACATTATTTTAGACCGTTTTTTACCGCGCAAGGATGAATACCCCAAGGAAATCCATAAAGCGATCCGCTACAGTGTGTTCGCCGGAGGAAAACGTTTGCGCCCCTATCTTACCCTGCTGGCTTTTCAGCTTTACAACCAGGATGTGGAGCTAATTGCGCCTGTTGCAGCAGCCATCGAAATGATCCACACCTTTAGCCTGATCCACGATGACCTGCCCGATATCGATGATGATGAATACCGCCGAGGCAAAAAATCTTGCCATACTGTGTTTGGTGATGGCGTTGCTTTATTATCAGGTGATGCTTTGCTAATCAGCGCTTTCGAGCTGGTAACCATTGCCGAAATTGATGCCGCGATACGAGTGCAATTTGTGCGCGAACTTGCTGAAGCCGTAGGTGTGGGTGGACTAATCGGAGGCCAGATGGTGGATATAGAATCTGAAGGCAAAAAGATTGATAAGAAAACACTTAACTATATTCACGAGAATAAAACAGCACGTTTAATCAATCTCTGTCTGCGTTTTGGCGCTATTGCTGGAGGTGCACCGGAAAAAGAACTTGCTATGCTGGAAGAATATGGCCGGTTGATCGGCTTGGTTTTCCAAATTGTAGATGATCTGCTTGATATCGAAGGCACGCAGGAAGAGCTTGGCAAAACCATTGGTAAAGATGCCAATGCGGAAAAAGCTACGTTCCCCGCTGTTTACGGCATTGCCGAATCCCGAGCCAAAGCCATTGAATACACCGAAAAGGCGCGGCAAGTTATCGCTCCTTTGGGTGCCAGAGCTTTGAAACTTGACATTTTAGCGGAGCATTTGCTCCATAGGAAATCATGAAAGTTATCTATAAACGTTTATCTTCCACCGCCAAAACACCCCAACGGATGACGCTTCACGCTTCCGGATTTGATCTCTTTGCCGATCTGGATAAAGCAATTAAAATGGCTCCGGGAGAAATCCATGCCATTCCCACAGGTATCGCTTTGGAAATTCCAGAAGGTTTTGAAGCGCAAATTCGCCCCCGCAGCGGCTTGGCTTTAAAGCTTGGTTTGGGCATCATGAACAGCCCCGGCACCATTGATTGCGACTACCGCGGAGGAATTAAAGTGATCCTGATTAATCTTGGCAAAGCCGTGGTTACCATCGAACCGCGTATGCGGGTAGGGCAGATGATTTTCTCCCCGGTTACAATCCCCGAACTGGTTGAAAGCGATACACTTAAGGAAAGCGAAAGACAAAGCGGAGGTTTCGGGCATACCGGACAATAAGGCAGTATTGATGATTAACGACATAATCTCAGAGATAAAAAGGCTTAAAAATGAGACCGGAGCCTTGATTCTGGCTCATAACTATCAGGCTGTGGAGATTCAGGATTTGGCCGATTTCAGGGGCGATTCCTTGCAGCTTTCAATTATGGCGAAAGAGGCTGATTCACCCTTAATTGTGTTTTGCGGGGTGAAATTTATGGCTGAAACGGCGGCAATTCTGAACCCGGAATCTACAATTCTGCTGCCAGCACAGGACGCAGGCTGCCCGATGGCGGATATGATTGATGCTACACAACTTAAGGCGTTTAAGCAAAACAATCCCGGCTCGCCGGTGGTGTGCTATGTGAATTCTTCGGTGGAAGTGAAAGCCGAAAGCGATGTGTGCTGCACCTCGTCCAATGCGGTGAAAGTATTGCAATCGCTAAGCGCAGATAAGCCCATTCTGTTTGTTCCAGACCGCAATCTGGGCACTTGGGCTGCCAAACAAGCCGGACGAGAAGTGATTGTGTGGGATGGTTTCTGCCCTGTGCACCAATGGGGGTTTAGCGAAGAAGATGTATTTGCCATGCGCGATATGTTCCCAGGTTACAAGCTTTTAGCACATCCCGAGTGCGATCCGCAGATTATCAAACATGCGGATATGGTGGTGTCCACAGGTGGAATGATGCAGTGGATCGAGGCAGGTGACAAAGCTATAATAGCTACTGATAACGGGTTAACCAACTATTTGAAGCATCTTTATCCACAGAAGCACATAGAAACGCTTTCCGCCAGAGCAAACTGCAAGAACATGAAAAAGACCACTTTGGAACACTTGTACGAAGCCCTGCTGAAACAACAATATGTAGTAAAGGTGGATCCGCTGATTGCGGAAAAAGCCAGGCAGAGTATCGATAGGATGCTGAAAGTAAAATAGCTGATGGAGAACACCAGCGCTCTGGATTTATCCCTGAATAAAGGAGTGTACCGTATCCTGCAGGACAGCAGTATTCTGGGTGCAACTTCTGCCACGGAAGCACTTTATAAATATACCTGCAATAATTTTGCAGAACCTAAGCTGCATGTGGTGGATTTGGGTAGCGGAAGTGGGGTGCTTAGCATTCTGCTGTCTCTGGCAAACCCGGATTGGGTGATTACGGGCATAGAAATTCAGCCTCAACTTTGCGAAATTGCCCTGGCTAATGCGGCTGAACTGCTGCTGAAAGTTTGCTACCAGGAAGCCGATATTGGCAGCTATACAAATCCCGTGAAGTACGATCTGGTGGTTTCAAATCCCCCTTGGCAAGTAGTGGGAAAGGGTTTGTTAAGCCCCAAACGCGAACGTGCCATTTGCCGCAGCGAAATTATGTGCACCATGGCCAGCCTGCTAAAGTGTTGCAAACGCAACCTGAAACCAGGTGGCCAGGCTGTTTTACTGTACCCCCCTTCACGCGCCCAAGAACTGCTTGAAAAAGCTGAACAAGCAGAATTTACCCTGCGTTGCAGCATACATGTAGATAAAAGCTGCCAAATTTTTCACTTACAAAAGGATTAAAGATATGAATGCACGCTTTGTTTCGATAATAGCTTTGCTGCTGGTGTTGTTTGGCAGTTGGCTGTATCTGGAGTACGAAAACGCAAGTAATTATCAGGCTAAATTGAACGATTTGGCAGAGTTACCAATTTATGCCTATGTAGCCGATACTACCAAAGTTGCCCCGATTATGGCTGAGCTGAAAAATCTTCCTGCCATTAAAAGCATGGTGCACGAAACTGCGGCTCAAGCAGCCACGGAGCTAATTAAAGCCTATGGATTACCCCTAAACGAAGACATGATAGCCGATTACAGCTTTCCGGATATTATTACCATAAATCTGCTACCTATAGATAAAGCAATAGAAGCCAAAGCGCTGATTCTTAGTGCCCTTAGAGCGCAGATTCACGAAGATGATATCGATAGCCAAGCATCCGCATATAGCAATATCACCCAGGAACTTAGCACAATCAGTAAGCGCAATATCGTGTTTCATGTGTTTGCCGGTATCCTGTTGTTGTTGCTGTTTGTGTTTAGCCGCCTCAGCTACGAATTGCACTTGCTGCTGCTTTATCAGGGTAAAAGGCATAGCATTGTGGATAAAATCCGCCACCGAAGACAAGGTGTTCAGCATACCTGGCTAATGCTGCTGATCCCTCTGCCGCTGTGCTTTATCGCCTATTTTGCCTTTGTGCTGCTAAAGCCCTTACCGCAGCTTATCCCCTATTGGGTGTTCATTACGCAATTTGCGGCTGCTTTTATCGGGACGTTGATCACGCATTTCACTCTGCACACGTTTGAACATGATGTAGCCTACAACGAAAATCCCGTGCAAATAGTGGAACCGCCAGCCCCTGAGGAACTTACATGATAGCCTGGATACCCAATGCCTTAACCGTATTGCGTTTTCTGTTGGTGCCGGTATTCTTGTATTTTCTGTTGTATTCGCAGCATGAAAGCCGGGTACTGATTGCGCTTATCATCTTTGTAGTGGCATCGCTAACCGATTATCTGGATGGCATGTTAGCCCGTAAGTTTAATGTAGTCAGCAATTTCGGCAAGATTATGGATCCCCTGGCAGACAAGCTTATCGTGTTGTCTGCCTTGGCAGGTTTATGCTGGCTTTCCCCATTTCAGATCAGCAAGATTGTGTTTTTCATTATCCTTGCCCGCGAGCTTATTATAACCATCCTGCGCGAAATTTACCAGCGCAAAGGCTTTGTCGTGGCTGCAGATAAGCTGGGCAAGCTAAAAACCGTGATGCAGATGGTAGGCATCATTGCTGCGTTTAGCATCTGGGTGTTTGTTCCGCTTATTTCAGATCCGCTTATGCTGCTTACCAAAATCTGGTTCTGGCTGGTGGCACTTATCACCGTAGTTAGCGGTTTTAATTATCTTAAAATCTTCTCTCCTAAAAAAGGATTATAATGCGTAAAATCATCCTTCTCTGCCTCTTAGCATGCCTGTTACTGCTGGCTTGCAACAAAAGCGACACTTCCCCAGAACGCTATACTGCTTTCGATAAAATAATCGATCATGCCAAACCGCTGGCTTTGGGAGATGATCGGGATGTGTACGTTTTCTGCGATCCTGCCAATTGGAAAAATCTGGAGCCTTTCATACGCAGCGCCATCGAAACTGAAGTACCCATCGTTTATCCTGAAAAATACTTTAACCTCGTTATGGCCAATGTGAAAAAAGCAGAAGCTTTGGGCAAATACAAGAACATCCTTTACATTGGCGATCTGGAAAGCTCAGCCCCTGTTTCTGCCTATATGAAAAGCGTGCTGGCTAAGGATTTCATCACCCGCGTGCAAAAAAGCGGAGGTGATTTGTTCATTGCCAAAAACCATAGCTCGCGTGATCAGATTGTGCTGTTTCTGCTTGGTAAAGACGCCCTTTCTTTAAGTAAAATAGGTGCTGTACAAGCAGACCCCATATTTTCTTTGTTGCTAAAGCGCTACACCGAACGCCAGGGTTATTACGCTTACCAAGGCAAAGTTATCGCAGAATCATTCTTTGATCCATACCCCTTCAGCCTGCAAATCCCCGATACTTTCCGCCTTTTTTCCAACGATAAAGAGGGACGTTTCCTCAGCTTTTTGTACCGTGCCAAAATGCAAAACCGCGAAATCCCCGATAAGTATTTATCCGTGTATCACGAAGCTATGCAGGAAAATAAAGTTGACCTACAGTGGTTGCTGACAAAGCGTAAAGAACTTGCTATCAAATACTTCGAGGGTGATGAATTTGATCCGCAATTGGTGCGCACGTCCCCCTTCCGTTATGGCTCGCACCAAGGCTATCGTATTTTGGGTGCCTGGAAGAATATGAAACTGACCATTGGTGGCGGTTTTCAGGCTTTCGCTTTTTGGGATGAGGCTACCAAAACTGCCTATCTTGTGGATAATATTGTCTATTTCCCCGCGGGAGATAAGCTGCCTGTCCTCATAGAGTTATACACAATTTCCCACACTTTGAAGATCAAATGAAGCGCTTACTGCTACTTCTTGCGGCAGCTCTAATGCTGTTGGCAGCTTGTTCTGCGCCCGGAAACCGTTTGCGGCCATCTCCCCAAGATCCTTCGCGCCCCAATGTTGCCTCAATTTATTATTATCTTACAGGATCGCTTTTTCACTATGAGGGTGACTTTCAGTCCGCTGGCGAGCTTTTTGTGCGTGCAGCAGAACAGGATCCTTTCAGTCCGCAGATAAAGAAGCAAATCTTGATCAACAGCGCTTATGCCTACCTGAATAACCAACAGGACAAGGATACTACTTTGGCCGATTTTACCAATGCCCGTGAAGCTGGGGAGCTTGATTTTGATCTACTTAATGCTGCCTATTCGGTTTATAACCAGGCTGGCGATGAAACAGGGCTGGAATGGGTGATCAACGAAAGCATATCCCGTTATCCTTCTCCCAGGGCTTATCTGCAAAAGTTCTATTTCGAGTATGAACATCAGAAATCTACTGATCCTCAATCCCTGGAACAAGCCTACAAACTGGCACAAAATAATGCCGATGATCTTATCCTTACAGCGCGCATGTACAGCATTATTAACCCCAAACGCAGCCTGACCATCATGGAACAAGCCCTGAAACTGGATTTCAAACCGGAAAACGAGCGCTTGTTTATCGAAATTTTGCTGCTTTCGGGAGCTGATGCTGATTCTCAAAAACACTTTTTAACCTACAAATATCCCGATGATCAAGGTATGATGCTATACTTTCTGCAAACGGCAAACAAGAACAAAGCGCTCCCCACAATCATGAGTTTGCAGGATGAGATTCTGGCAACTGCTGATGCTTCCTTGATTGGCGAATTGGCATTTGCTGCTTACCTGCAAAGCGATTCAGAAGCGCTAAATAAAATAAGCCGGCTGCTGTTAAGTAAAACTCCAGAGCTTGAAGCTGATTCCAAAACTGCCATCTTCCTGCTGGCAGCATCACTGTTTTCGGATAGCCTTCCCCAGCCTGAAGTGTTTGCCCAAAAACTATACAGCATCCAGGATGTGGATGATATGCTGCTCTACCGCACTTTGCGCTATTCGTTAAGCCTACAAGATGGGGCGGCAGAGGTTAATGTGGATTTCTATAACGACCTCGTAAAAGCAGCTCAAAGCAAGCTGTCCGAAGGAGCGCTGCAAAGCTATCTATTGGCTATTGCCCAGGCTACCGATGCGAATGATCCGGCAATAATTGAAACTCGCAACGTTCTTTGCCAGGAGTTCGTGGATGCTAACCGCGGTGAAGAAATCGATTGGAGTACAGTGCTTACAGCTCTTCATATAAAGGGCCTGTTTGCCCAGAAAATCAGCATCTTGCGCAGGGCTATCGATAGATTTCCAGACAAACCTTTGTTTCTTAACGATCTGGGCTACAGTCTGTTAGATTATCCGGAATCCTACAGCGAAGCAGGAGCTTTAATCTCTCGAGCTGTGGCACTGGAGCCGACCAATGCCTATTATCAGGATAGTCTGGCTTGGTACTATTACTTGGTGCAAGATTTCCCCAATGCCCTAATCCACATCAGTTTGCCGATGAAACTGGAAGCGCCTCCGTCTGAAATTTCCTACCATATCGGGGTGATCCTTATTGCCAACGCTAACAATGATTCCGCCATACCATTCCTGAAAACAGCCTATAAAGACACCATAAATCCCGATTACCAGGATAAAGCCAAGGCTGCCTTGCTTGGGATTGGGGTGGAGCCGTAGGTAGTGTTTCGTAAAGCTTTGGGCTGTAAATCTCCCGATTGGCAGGATAGGCTGTAGCAATCAGGAGATTTCCACCCCGATGATGGCATGATATGCTTAATGTGACAGTAGTTAAGAATTAAAGGTTATGCCCCCAAAATCTCACCTGCATAGCTCTCACTTCTTTTCCTTGTATATAATGAAGGAATACACTAAGGGAAACAGCAAAATCAGCATCGCAAAAACACCGCTAATTTGTTGAAAAGCATAGTTATTGGGCAAAATGAAACCCTTCAAAATGAGGATTACTCCGCTTAAGGCAAACAGCTTTCCACCCACACGGTGTGTGCGTTGCCACACATCATCATTAGCCAAAGTCCAGGGTGTTTTGATCCCAATAAAGAAGTTGCGCGGCGTTTTGGGCATCAGATTCCCCAAAAAGATGAACAGCAGCCCAATCAGAATCATGATGAACTGCACCTGTGGTGTTACTGCTGTTTTTGCCAGATACATGCTGTAACTGCTAATCAACGCCATGAAGAGGACTAAAACTATAGTAAGCGAAGGCAGAATACGCTCAAAACGCTGTTCATACCTACGGTACCAGGGTGAATAGAAAGGCATCAGATACATCAGTAAAAACAGCCCCAGGCTAATACCCAAGCCGAAAAGTAGGCTTGTGGTTTTTCCGGAATAGCCGTCAATTTCGTTGTTGATGTTCCAGTGCATGGGCACGCGTGCATCCCTGGGCAAAGCATAGGCAAAATAGCCCAATACGATGAGATGCAGCAGCAGCACAATTATTGCCCATTTGAACTTAAGTAGTCTTGTCATCTTGAACCTCGTTTTTTGTGGTAATTTGCAAAATCCAGCTGATTATATCCTCGAATACAGACGT
>JAVEUB010000244.1:0-2083 GCA_034005785.1 Cloacimonas sp. (SeqCode)
TGGTAGCATCTCTTGAATCAATTTGACCATTACTTTTACATCTTTCTGAGGCAAAACTATCAGCTCCTTAGGGTGGATACTTTTAAGGGTGACACGCCATTTCTTCAGATTTTAGCAGGAACTGTGTCCTGCTCTACGGTTTCCTTGCTACAGCCTCTTAATCAGGTGACCATCAAGCCTTAATCAAGCCTTAATTATTAACGCTTGATTAAGGGTAGATTAAGATGTGATTAACGCTTTCATGCAAGGACGTTAGAAGTGAGTCGCCATCTAAGTATGCAATATAGCGATTTTGACTTAAAATTTGCAGCAGAGAAGTTTGAAGAAAAAACGGAATAACTTTGAACAGCAAATTTTTGAGTTAAAACGCGGGCTACGTGTAACAGGATAACTGGCATCTTACGTTATCATGTAATCCGCGGTTTAACTCATAGTCTTGCCGCAAGCTGGTGTAACAATTGTAGATAGTGAGTTAATGGTAGAGCTGATAGTACCTGCTGCAAAACTATAAGTCAAACACGCTCCAGGGATGTTATGTGCAATAGGTGAAAGGGTGAAAAAGTGTACCCCGCGAGACGTTATAGTTGCTACTGCTTGCCGGTGTGCTGGCGTGTTTGAACACCTCCGAAGGCGAGCAAATTGTTCACAAATTCCGGCAAAGCAAAGGCAGCATGATGTATCGCAGCGTTGTAGTAGCTACAGCTCAGCGTTCGCTCGGTAATTTGCCCGGCTGCATCTGCCAGCAAAGGATTTCCTTGCTTGCAGGCCATTTGGAACATCCACAAGCCTGCCTGATAGGTTTGAATGGCTGCGGTGTAAGGAAAAACCTGCGGGAACAGGGCTTGTAAATCCTGATTCACTTGATAGATAACAGGCTGCAAAGCATCTATCCAGGGGCTTTCTGATTGCAGACACAGAATACCGGAGGCTGTTAAAGCACGGTGGCAATCGGCAAAGAACTCCCGCATGAACAGCCCTTCTGCGGGACCTACGGGATCGGTTGAATCCACTAATATAACATCGAAAGCACCGCTCTGCTGTTTCAGATAGGCAATGCCATCGTCAAAAATCAGCTCTGCGCGCGGATCTGCGGTTGCTGCTGTTAATTTGGGAAAATAGGTGCGGGAAACTTTGGTTACCATTTCATCAATTTCCACCTGCACCACGCGATGCACGCTGGGGTGTTGCAGCACCCGGCTAAGCGTGCCGCAATCTCCCCCCCCGATAATTAGTACGTTTTGGGGCGCGGGATGTGTAATCAAGGCAGGATGGCACAGCATTTCGTGATAGACAAATTCATCTTTTTCGGTTAGCATCAGCACGCCATCCAGCAGCATTACTTTGCCGAATTCTGGTGTTTCCACAATGTCCAAGCGCTGATACTGGCTTTGCTCATGATACAAATGTTCACTTATGGCGAAGGTTAAGCCACGGTGCGGGCTGTGATAATCGATGTGCCATTCAGTCATAATCTCAAGCTCCCGCGGGTTTGTGCAGCAGCTTTTCCTCGCCGAGATCAAAGAGACCTCGTTTAAGTTCCATGTTACTGGCATGTTTGCTTTTAAGGGCATCTTTTAAATAGTGAAACAGCTTCCATGGTTCAATAGTTTCGCCACAAGTGAAGATGTCCACTGCCGCATAGCCGTATTCAGGCCAAGTGTGGATTGCCACATGCGATTCCGCAATTACCACCACTCCGCTAACTCCAAAGGGGCTGAAACTGTGGAAGGTGTGGGCAACAACGGTGGCCATGCCTACTTTGCAGGATTCGATCATGGCTTCCGCGATATATTTCTCATCTTTTAGTAGTTCCTGGTTACAATCGTAGAATTCTACGAGGATTTGGCGTCCGAGTGCTTGCATATACTGTTTACCTCTTATCTGGGGTACGAAATTCTGTTAAAGTACAGAACTTCAAATGTTTAGGGAAAAAGCTTCGCATATTGCCTGATGGCAATAACAACCGAAGATTTTGATAACAGATCGGCATTTCCCGAGAGTCGCATTTCGGGACATCGCCAAGCCTGAAGTGTGTGGCTAAGAACAGCTTAGATAAGAGGTGTCAATGTTGCGCTGAATGCGA
>JAVEUB010000245.1:0-4403 GCA_034005785.1 Cloacimonas sp. (SeqCode)
TACATTTCGGAGAAGGGTTATGGTTTTATTAGATTAGATGCAAACAATTCTACTGCTTTTTTTCATTACAGCAACTACCAAGATAACCTTGGGCATTTGCCCATTGCAGGTACAAGAGTGATTGTTTCTGTTCGAGTAGACGAAAAAAACGGTAAACTCAGAATCCATAAGTTTTTTAGTCCCGTTGAGTTCGACTGTGGGGAGGCTCAATTCAATGATTTTGGCTCTCCCAGCACAGATGAACTATATGTAGCCTACATTGATTCTGACAACCAAGTAAAAGAGATATCAAGAGCGAATTTAGAGCAGTTACCTCTGGCTGTAGCTTACTACAAATCTACTGATAGAGACAAACACCATCTGTTGCAAGCTATTGAGACCATGATCCAACATCGCTTTAATGACCAAAAGATATCACCTAATAAACTGATTGATGATCGATTCCGGCTTCTCAATGAGTTGGTCAGAGAATCCGTTGAGAACAATCTCCCATTCCAGTTGAGTGAATACCAATATAGGCTCCAGGTGCTTAAGTATGAGCCTCAAAAGCTGACAAGTTGTAC
This sequence comes from Cloacimonas sp. (SeqCode), assembly GCA_034005785.1. Classification (GTDB taxonomy): domain Bacteria; phylum Cloacimonadota; class Cloacimonadia; order Cloacimonadales; family Cloacimonadaceae; genus Cloacimonas. The sequence goes on from JAVEUB010000245.1 coordinate 564, forward strand.
GAATGGAGAGAAAGGCTCTTTTATCATGCTCTCGGATGTAACTGTACCTGAGATGAATACTCAGGAAACTGGATGGGAATTCATCAATCATGATTCAGAGATAACTGAAGCAGAAACAGTTAAAGGTTGGGATATAGACCATGACGATAATTCTGAGGGTGTAGGTGACGTCATAACACATTTAAAGTGGGATATCGATATGAGAGAACTTGGGAATATCCTCAACTTTGACAGAACTCAAGCATACTATAATATTGAACTATAGAGGTGATCATGAAGGAGACAATTAAAAGGATTAAAGATGCTATCAGGGCTCGTGATGCGCTGGTATTTATCGAAACAGTTGAAGAGACAGAGGCGATGAATGAATTACAGGCTATAGCTTTAGCTATGGAGCAGAGTCTTGTAGTATGGAATCCTGTAGAAAGTTTTAAGGATGTTACCCCTCCCAATGGGAAAAAAGCTATGAAGCCAATGTCTCAGATCGACAATTTGTCCTGTATGCTTTCTGAGATATCCAAGTATGCTGGGAATGCCATCTTTATACTTCAAGATGTTCACTTCCTTATGAATGAGAGAACTGAGCCCACAAATCTTGCTAACCTGATACGTAACTTCAAGCTTCTTAAGCAGGAACTTAGGACGACAAAAAAGACCATCGTAGTAATGGGTGGACGTTATAATCTGCCCGCAGAGTTGGAAGATGACTTTCTTTTTATACGTAGAAAAAGACCAGACAAAGAAGACTTGATGAAAGTTCTACTGAATTTCATCTCAGTTCAGCATTGGGAAGACAGACTTAGCAATGACCCGAAAATCAGAGATCTGATTATAGATGCTGCTCGAGGGTTAACAGCAGACCAGGCTAGAAGTTCGTTTGCCAAAGCTATTATGAATTACGGCAAATTAGATGACAAAGCGATAGAATTCCTCCTTGATCAAAAGAAGCAGATAATCCAACGTAATGATTTATTAGAGTACTATGACGCAACAACAACCGTAGACTCTGTTGGAGGATTGGACAACCTGAAGACTTGGCTCAAAAAGAGAAAAAAAGCATTTACAGATGAGGCTAAAAGAAAAGCTCTTCCTGAGCCCAAAGGACTATTAGTATTTGGAATACCTGGAGGCGGTAAATCATTGACCGCAAAGGCAGTATCAAGTATGTGGCAAATGCCGCTCTTACGCTTTGATATTGGAAGAGTGTTTGGGCAATTCGTGGGACAATCAGAGAGTAATATGAGAGAAGCGCTGAATATAGCTGAAGCGATTTCTCCCTGTATAATGTGGATCGATGAAATGGAAAAGGGATTCGCAGGCGCGAGTGGCGGGCATGAAACCACTACCAGAGTTTTGGGCAATTTCCTAACTTGGATGCAGGAGAAGAAGTCTACGGTTTTTGTTATTGCTACGGCTAATGATATCACGCTGCTGCCACCTGAGTTTGTTCGTAAAGGGAGGTTCGATGAGATGTTCTTTGTTGGACCGCCGAACAGCAAGGAGAGACGTGAAATATTCAATATTCAGCTTCGCAAGTATCAACTTGATCCCAATAACTATGACTTTGACTACCTAACCCAAGTTAGTCAAAACCGAACTGGAGCAGAAATAGAGCAAGCAATTATCGAAGCAAAGTTCAATGCCTTTGATGAAAATAGGGAGCCAACAACGGAAGATATATACAACATTCTTGCATCGGTAACTCCCATCTGGAGTAGCTTCCAAGCTGTAGTAAACTCCCCTAAATATGCCAGTCTGATTAGTGGAGCAAAACAGGCATCGCCGGAAGATAGCAGCCAAACAAGGAGATGACCATGCATTACTACTTCGATGAATCAGGCGATTGGTCAGGCAATGAGAGGAGAAGGCTAGTTTTAGGTGGGTTGATAATCAGGCATACACATGCGATTGCAAATCTCGATGCAGAGTTCAAGCTTCTAAAAGCAGAACATAACCTCACATATCTACATGCCAATGAAATGTCAGCCAGCGCGCTTGACGACTGCTACTCGACGATAAATGAGACTCTTAAGAGCTCTAGCGCAGCAATGATAAGAGTATTTTCTCCCAGAGTGGTTGCAAGGGCTTCAAGGAAAACTGCTGACGATGTGTATATCGAATTAGCCGCTGAACTGATAAGCACTCTTATAATGGGCGATATTGCCCCTATAGTGAACTACGACATGAAATTCCATTATGCTTATCCCGAGAATATTGTTGTTAATACACAAGCAAAAAAACCCCACCATTATATTAGAGTGGTTGATGCCCATGTCTTGCGCGAGGATAAGTATCAATCAGAGCTCAATCGCATAGTCAACAAAATAAACTCATTAAATGGCCATACACGTCAGAGACTGCAATGGTTCCTTGAACATCTGTCCTCAAGTGGTCCTCAGGCTGTATCGGAATATCTCTGGTCGGAGTTGGTGCTTCAGGTCCAAGGCAAGGAGAAAACCAGGGAAATATTCAGAAAGACGATACTGGATAATCTGAAGAGTTACAATGAGTATAACACTGCCCAGCAAAAGCCGGAATCTCTCCAAATCAACTACTATTCAAAAGATCAGGGCAATGCCGGTATAGAGATGATAGACATTCTTTGCAACTTGGTGTATCGATATGGTGTCACACCTCCAGATGAGGTTTCAAATAATGTCAGAAGGATATATGACACCATACTGGTCGAGGAGAATTAATGAAAACTACAATTAGATCAACAGCATTCAATGGACTATCAATGCAAAGCGACATAGAGATCTTCATTGATTCCTTGTATTTGAATCATGATAAATCCAAAGAAATGACACTGCTACCGGTCAATACTACCTGCGAAGCGCAGAGAATGATATGTGAGTTTCTCATGAATTTATACCTAGGTCTGGAGATTAAGAATGTCTGCTTCACCATTGTATCCCGTGATCTTGAAAGAATGAGAGTTCTTAAGATTACTCCAGATTCTAGCATGCTTTCTGAAATAGTCTTCTCTGCTTTAAAGGAATACATTGCATCTGAACTGGGCTTTGAGGCAAGCGAAAAGCAACCTCTTGCTGATTACCTGAAAAGCAATGAAAGCAGATTCTGTAACAGGTTCTGTCAGGTAAATGAGAGTCAGGCATCGCATCCTTCAATCCAGAGGGCACAGGCATTATTCAAGGAAAAGAAATATCCTGAAGCTTTTTCGTTATTGAACTCCCTGGATCGTGCCCAGTTGAATGAATCTGAGAAATTGGAGACGGATTTTCTGATGTTCGCCCTCAGGTTGAAAATGGAAAATGCCGATTCGAGCGTAATTGATGGTCTTTTCAATCAAATTGTTATGGAACACGCCGATAAGCCATCATTGCTCAAGCGATACTATTTTGAATACATCAGATTTCTTGAGAATGTGCGAGACTTCAATAAACCTCGTGATCTGATACGCAGATTTGTTGAAAAATATCCTATGTCTATCCTCAATCCTCAGGAAAAGACAATCCTTCATTTTCTCAAAGGTAGAGCTGAGTACGCGAGAGGAGAATACATCCTTGCATTGGATAACATGACATCTGCCCTGAAAGTCAATGATGCTAACGACCAGGAGATGTTGGCAGCTATCTACAATACATCGGTGAATCCGTTTACCGATAATCTGTTCTTCGAAGAAGCATTATGGATTGCTGAAAAAGCCAAAGCTACCCGACTAATGCTGGATCTACCCGAAACGATTGAAACAATAAGCTGTATCGCCGGCATAGAAACAAAGCGATGCAACCATCAAGAGGCATATGGGATGTTGCTAGAAGCCAAGAACAAATCAGCCAATATCACGATGACAAACGTGGAGATAAACCGCCACTA
>JAVEUB010000018.1:0-18659 GCA_034005785.1 Cloacimonas sp. (SeqCode)
ATAAAAATTAGCTTTACGGGCAGCTTGTCCACAGCATCAAAATCCAAGCCACTACGCACCCTGGCAAAAGCTACGACAAAATCTGCTACTGCAGAAGTGCGTGCATGAGGAACAGCTATACCTTTGCCAATACCGGTGCTAATGGTTTTTTCGCGGGCAAAAATGGCTTTCTTCATCTGCGCGGGATCGCTAACTTTATCGCTTTTTGCGATTAAATCTGTTAGCAGATTCAGCAAAGCGTCTTTCCCGATTGTTTCCACATCCACCATGCGCTCGGGGCTTAGATATGCACTTAAATCTATACTTTCCAGCATCTTCAGTTTATCTCCTTAAATTGTTGCTCTTTGAGCTCATGCTAAATAGAAGTGTTTATTATGTCAAGCCAAGAATTTCCTTTTATGGAAGGTTGGAGTGCCTGCGTCTCGCTGGCAAGGTCTGTTGGCGTCTCGCCGACAGTGAATAAACTGCCGACGTGGACGTCGGCATGCCTTTCCTGCATAGGAAGCAGGAACTCCATGAAGCAGGAACTCCATGAAGCAGGAACTCCCTGAAGCAGGAACTCCACATAAGACTCTCAAACAAAAGTATTGACTAAAATCGCAAGCTTAAAGACTGTGGTATTCTAAGAACTAATTTAAGTTAGGAAAAGTGATGTTAAAAGCGAAAATCTTTGTTCAGCTCAAGGCAAGTGTGCTTGATCCGCAAGGAAAAGCTGTTACCAATTCTCTGCATAATCTGGGTTTTGCAAATGTAGCCGATACCCGTATCAGTAAGTATATCGAAGTAAATTTTACCTCTGATGATGTTGCACATGTAACAACCGAGGTAGAGCAGATTTGCGATAGCTTACTGGCAAACCCCAATACCGAAACGTACCACTTCGAAATTGTGCCACAGGAGTAGGAAGTTTTGCGGGTAAGTGTAATTACTTTTCCAGGTTCTAATTGTGATCACGATGCTTATGAAGTTTTTAACTTACGCGGGCATGAAACTAAGCTGATCTGGCACAAGGATACTGATCTTCAGCAGCCTGATCTGGTAATTTTACCAGGTGGCTTTTCGTATGGAGATTATCTGCGTTGTGGAGCTTTAGCCAGGTTTTCGCCAATTGTGCAAGAAGTAATCTCGCATGCCAAATGCGGCGGTTTGGTAATGGGCATCTGCAACGGTTTTCAGATTTTAACCGAAACCGGTTTGCTGCCTGGCGCTTTGATGATGAACGAATCGCTGGCTTTTATTTGCCAGCATCAGAATATCCGCGTGGAAACCGACCACAGCCCCTATACTAATGGCATAGCAGTGGGAACAGTGTTGGATACCCCCATCGCCCACAAAGAAGGTAACTACTTTATAGATGAACAAGGGCTTAAACAACTGCTTGATAACGATCAGATAATGTTCCGCTATTGTGATGCTAAAGGCAAAACCAGCAGCGATAGCAATCCTAATGGTGCCCTGGAAAATATAGCCGGGATTTGTAGTTCAGGCCGAAACGTGTTGGGCATGATGCCGCATCCGGAACGTTCAGCCACAGACACTGTTTCCAGCCAAGATGGAAGATTAATTTTTGAAGCCCTGGAAAGATTTGTTCGCGCCATTAGTTGATCTGCTGATTCCATCTGCCTGTTTGGCATGTGGTGCCAGGATTGATGATCAGCAGCAGGTGATCTGCGAAAACTGCGAAGCAAAACTATCCCTGATGGGAAACAATACCTGCCCTGTTTGTGGCAGCGAACTTACCCAAAATGGCTGCGAAGTATGCCTGGAAGAAGATTTTGCGTTCGACAAGGCGCAATCTCTATTCCGCTACAGCAGTCCCGTTAAAGAGCTGATCCACACCCTGAAATACAATGGTTATCTATCACCCGCAGGATATTTTGCCTTGCCCCTGGCTGAACTGATTGAAGCTGATGATAGTTTACAAGGCTACGATTACCTTTGCGCAGTGCCCTTGCACCCTGTGCGAGAGCGCGAACGCGGCTACAATCAGTCCGATTTAATAGCATATTCACTATCTGTACTTAGCGGTTTGCCTTATATAAACCCAGTTTTTCGGCGCGTAAACACTCTTAGCCAAACCACATTAGATAAGGCGCATCGGGCGAAAAACCTGAGCGGAGCGTTTACGGTTCCTAACCATAGTATGGTGCAGGGTAAAAAGATAATAGTTGTGGACGACGTGTTTACCACCGGCACTACGATAAATGAAATAGCAGGAGTTCTGCGCCAGGCCGGTGCGATTAAGATTTGCGCCTTAACGGTTGCCAGAGCATAGAATGAATAAAGAATATCAGGAAATCCGCCCCGCTACTTCGGAAAGTGAGATTAACGACATGATCGAGAAAGTGGCGCGGTTTATAGCCGAACGCCATTTAGGTCCCGCTGGAATACTGTTTTTGGAATCCGTGCGTCCCTTGCATGGCATCAGCAGCCAGGCAATGTTCTTTATCCTGCCTTTTGCCGAAATTATCTTTGATTCTAAGAAGTATCAGCAATTTGCCCTGATGATCGAAAATGAAGAAAACCTGAAGAAACTGATCAATAGAATGGACGAGCTGGATGAAGAGCTTTCCCGCGATAGACGCAAACAGAACCGCCTGAAGAACAAACGGCGTAAAGCGCAGTTCAAAGCTTTTGTATCAAAAATATTCAAACCTCATAATAAAAATGCTTAAGTAAGCGGAGGATTATATGCAATACGACGAGAAACGTCTTACCCGCATCGTTGCTACAGATTGTGGCAGCACAACAACCAAGGCAATTCTGATCGAATGGGTGGATGGTGAATTTCGCCAAACCATCCGCGGCGAGGCACCCACAACTGTGGAAGCACCGCTGAATGATGTTACAAAAGGTGTGATAAACGCCACACAGGAACTGGAAGAACTGGTTCGGCTGAAGTATAAGAACCCCAATATCAAGTTCATGGAAAACGGAGAATTTGTAATTCCCCGCAAGGGCGATATTGGCGTTGATGCTTATGTTTCCACATCTTCCGCAGGTGGTGGATTGCAGATGATGGTTACAGGCGTGGTAGCTAAAATGACAGGAGAAAGCGCACAACGCGCTGCTTTGGGTGCCGGAGCAATCGTGATGGATCTCATTTCCAGCAACGATAAACGCATGAACCACGAGAAGATAGAGCGGATTCGCCAGTTACGTCCAGATATGATCCTGATGGCAGGTGGCGAGGATGGCGGAACTGTGAAACACGTTGTGGAAATGGCCGAGCTGGTAGCAGGTGCAGATCCTAAACCGCGGCTTGGCTCTTCCTACAAACTCCCCGTAATCTATGCAGGTAACAAGGAAGCGCAGGAAGAAATCCGCAATACTCTGGGAGCCAAGGTAGATCTGATTATCACCGATAATATTCGCCCCAAGCTGGAAACAGAGAATCTGGGGCCAGCGCGAGACAAGATTCATGATCTCTTCATGGAACACGTGATGCAGCAAGCGCCTGGTTACAATAAATTGATGGGATGGACGAAAGGGCCAGACTTGGAAAGTGTACCCATCATGCCTACTCCGGCAGCAGTGGGAAACATCATGCAAGCCATCGCCAAAGATGAAAAAATCGAGGTTGTGGGTGTGGATATCGGTGGAGCTACTACCGATGTATTCAGCGTGTTTACCGAAGACTATGTGTTTAACCGCACCGTAAGTGCCAATCTGGGCATGAGCTACAGTATTTCCAATGTGCTGGCTTCTTCTGGTTTAGCCAACATCATGCGCTGGGTACCTTTCGATATCGACGAAGGCGAACTGCGCAACATGATTAAGAACAAAATGATCCGCCCCACCACAATTCCTTCGCTGTTAGAAGAATTGGTGCTGGAACAAGCCATAGCCAAAGAAGCTCTGCGTTTGGCTTTTGAGCAACACAAAGAATTTGCCAGCGGGCTAAAAGGTATGCAGCGTCAGCGGGATATCTCTGAAGCTTTCAGCCAATCTACTTCGGGTGCATCCATAGTTAACTTGATGACCCTGAATCTTTTGGTTGGTAGCGGGGGAGTGTTATCTCATGCGCCGCGCCGTTTCCAAACTGTGATGATGCTGATTGATGCCTTCCTGCCTGAAGGAATTACCCGCTTAGCCGTGGATAGCATCTTTATGATGCCGCATCTGGGAGTGCTTTCCGAAATTAGCACCAAAGCTGCCACCGAAGTTTTCCGCAAGGACTGCATGGTTTACCTTGGCACTTGCCTTGCACCTGTTGGCAAGGGAAAAGCGGGCAAACCAGCTCTGTATGCAAAGCTGGAACTCCCCGATGGCACGAAGTTCGAAGAAGAAATCCCCTACGGAGAAATTCGTTTGATTCCTTGTGGAGAAGGTGAAGTTGCCAAAGCCACCTTGAAGACCTTTGGCGGCTTGATTTTGGATAAAGATAAGAATAAAGAGCTGAGCGTAGATTTACACGGCGGAGTAGTGGGAATCGTGCTGGATACCCGTGGACGCCAACCGTTTACCCTGCCTCTTGAAAAAACCGAACGGATTGCCAGCCTTAAAAAATGGATGCGCGAATTACACGCATATCCCGAAAATATATTGGTATAGGAGGAAATAATGGGACAAGCATATTCTGCCGGATTAACCGTTACCGATAGCATTATCCTGCGTAAAGAACGCATCCTGCCCCTGAAAGGACAGGTTCTGGTAAAAAAAGGTGATAAAGTTAAAGCCGAAGATGTAGTAGCCGAAACACTCCTGCCAGGCAAAGTTATACCCTTCAATCTCGCCAATAAGCTGGGTGTAACACCTGCCCAATTGGTTGGTTATATTAAAATTGAACCAGGCCAGAAGATTACCAAAGATACGGTATTAGCCGTAAATAAAGGGCTGTTTGGGCTGGGATTCTTCAAAAATGAAGTGCGCTCGCCTGTGGAAGGCGAAGTGGAAAACATCTCTTCTGTTACAGGCCAGGTGCTGTTGCGTGAACCGCGTATTCCTGTGCAGGTGAAAGCCTTCATGGATGGCATCGTAACCGAAGTTGTGGAAGGCGAAGGCGTGAACATCGAAAATAAGAGTGCCTATATTCAAGGTATTTTTGGCATTGGTGATGAAACCATCGGCGAGCTGAAAATGCTGGCTGATACACCAGACGACGAGCTTGATGGAGCCAAAATTAACGAATCCTGCCGTGGTAAAGTGATCATAGCAGGTGCCTTTGTGCGCCTTCACGTAATCGAAATTGCCGTTAAATTTGGCGTAAAAGCTATTATTACCGGTGGTATAGACGATCAGGATTTGAAAAAACTGCTTGGTTACGATATCGGTGTGGCTATCACAGGACACGAAAAGGTTGGCTTAACCATAGTCTGCACCGAAGGCTTTGGCAAAATTACCATGGCCCAAAAGACCTTCGATTTGCTGAATTCGCTGGAAGGACATAAAACTTCTATTCACGGGCGCACGCAAATACGGGCTGGGGTTATCCGTCCTGAAATCATTATTCCCATGGATTTTGACGAATCTGAGCTGATCAGCAAAGAAGCCACCATGCCTATTCTGGAGCCCGGAACCCTGATCCGCATCATTCGCCAACCTCATTTTGGCCGCATTGCCAAGGTGATTTCCCTACCTGAAGAACTTACCAAAGTGGAATCAGAAACAATGGTGCGTATCCTGGTAGGCGAATTTGAAGACGGCACAAAATTCAGTATGCCCAGGGCAAATGTGGAAGTAATCGAATCGTAAGCTGTAAGGCGCAGTTTTGGCTGCGTCCTGCAATGCTATAATTGTATCATCCCTAATGGGATTCATTAGGGCTGGATTCCCGCCTCCGCGGGAATGACGAAAAGGCTTGTCATTCCTGCGGAGGAGCTTGTGCGAAAACGCTTGTCATTCCTGCGGAGGCAGGAATCCAGCCCTTTTATAAGTTCTGTAAGAACGTTTTGTCATTCCTGCGGAGGAGACTGTGTGAAAACGCTTGTCATTCCTGCGGAGGCAGGAATCCAGCCCATTTACAAGTTCTGTAAGAACGGCAGATATATGTCTATACTGCAATGCTTTATTTGTGTCATCCATAATGGGATTCATTAGGGCTGGATTCCCGCCTCCGCGGGAATGACGAAAAGGCAGGAATCCCGCCTCCGAGACTGTGCGAGAGCGCTTGTCATTCCTGCGGAGGCAGGAATCCAGCCCTTTTATAAGTTCTGTAAGAACGGAAGATATATGTCTATACTGCAATGCTTTATTTGTGTCATCCCTAATGGGATTCATTAGGGCTGGATTCCCGCCTCCGCGGGAATGACAGATGGTTTTACAGTTTTCGCACAAGCTCGGAGGCAGGAATGACAATGATAGATACAAACCCTCACCCAAATCTTCAAATTGTCATCACTTGGACATTTGAAGTTATGGTTATTAAATTTATAGTTTTCAGTGAGGGTCTATATCCGCGTTCAATTTTTTTTTGGGGGAATGCCATATTTTTTTAAGATTGACAAAATTCTTGCTCTCACATTCTTTAGAAAACTGAGCTTTGGTATTTATAGCAAGATATAGTTCCAGATGTATAAACTCTGATGGGAGGATGGATGCAAAAAGAAGCTAACGCAAGAATCAAAATCAGTTTCCTAAGAGATTCCGGTTGGTGTTTTTTTAGATGAAAAGGGTTAGAGAAGCCAAGCTCATCCTGGAAAAGGAGATTGCAGAATTGCGGGGGAGAATATGAAGAAATCTACCACTATTATAAACGACAAATCGATCATGTCCGCACAGATACCCATGCAGATTATGCAGTACATCGCACCGAACACATCCATAGGTGTAGAAGTATATTCTGATGGAATAGCATTGTGGCTTAGCCAAAAGAAAATGGCAGAGCTCTTTGGGGTAGAGGTCAATACGATCAATTATCATCTCAAGGAAATCTTTGCAAGTGGTGAACTGGAAGAGACTTCAGTTATTCGAAAAATTAGAATAACTGCCAATGATGGGAAACCCTATTTAACCGGTTTGTACCATTTGGATGCTATCATTGCGGTGGGTTATCGAGTCAATTCTTATCTGGCTACCAAATTTAGGATATGGGCTACAAGTGTCTTACGTGAATACATCGTTAAGGGCTTTGCGCTGGATGATGAACGCCTGAAAGGTAATGATAGCTACGCAGATTACTTTGATGAACTCCTTGCCCGCATCCGGGATATTCGCACCAGTGAAAAGAGAGCCTATCTACGCATCAGGGAAATCTTTGCCCTAGCAGCGGATTATAATCCCCAAAGCGAGGCTGCACAGCTCTTTTTTGCTACCATGCAGAATAAGATGCTTTTTGCAGCTACAGGAAAAACTGCTGCAGAACTAATCTTGCAGCGTGCCGATGCAAACCAGCCCAATATGGGTGCCACAAGCTGGAAGGGCAGCATCGTTAGGAAAGGGGACGTGGGCACTGCAAAGAACTACCTTTATGCAGAGGAAATAGACATTCTTAACCGCATTGTAAACATCTTTCTGGAACAAGCCGAATTAAAAGTCCTGCGCAAACAAGAGCTGCTAACCGCAGACTGGCTAGAATATCTAAACAAGTTCCTAAAAGAAAATGATCTGCCAAGCCTTGACTCTGCGGGCAGTATCTCGCACCAAAAAGCCCTGAGTCATGCCGAAACCCAATACTTGTTGTTTGAAGCAAAACGTAAGGAAAACATAGAACAAGATGCAGAAAACAAATACCTGGAAGACCTGCAAGCTAGCGTTAAACTGGTGGCAGCCCGCAGGAAAAAGACTTCTCGGAAGTGAATTATACGTGTTAACTGATGCACGAGATATTTGTTCATTAGCCTGGAAAGCCACTGCCCTGTTTTGTGCAAATACCTAAAGATAAGGATATGGTAGTTATTGACATTGACAAAATCCAGCGCTGCATATTTTTGTAAAAAAAGAAATTCACACTGTGAGGGATAGGTGAAAGAGATAATTGATAACATCTGCAAACTCTTGGCAGATAGCTCATTTAAGGATGAACAGCAGATGCGTTTTTCCTTAGTAGGGAGAATATGCGATTGCCTAGGATGGGATATTAGGAATCCCAATGAATTCTATACGGAATGTCCCGTAAAAAGATACTCACCACAAGAGATTAAAAAAGCATTAATTGGGCGCATAGACGTTGCGATCCAGATTCACTGTGATGGAGTATGGAGGATTAGTGCCTAGGATTTTTGATAACATCAATGAATCATTATTAACCTATCTTCACGATACACTTGAGCACTCGTATAGAGCAGATTTCTGTGTAGGATTCTTTAATCTAAGAGGATGGGCTAGCATAGACCGTAATGTAGAAAAATGGAATGGCTTAGAAGGAGCATGTGCCAGGGTACTGGTTGGAATGCAAAGAACACCTATTGACGAGCTTAAGGCTGCATTCAGAACGTACGAGAATGGTATCTTAATGGACAATAAAACTGCTTCGAATTTAAGGAAAAAATGTGCAGAGCAGTTTAAAGATCAACTTGTTATCGGGATTCCAACTAATAACGATGAAGCGGCACTGAGGCATTTATCGTCTCAATTAAAAGCAAAAAAGGTAATCGTGAAGCTACACCTGTCCTTTCCTTTGCATGCCAAGCTTTACCTAATGCACAAAGAGGATAAAAATGCACCGATTATTGGAGTAGTAGGCAGTAGTAATTTAACTATGTCCGGTTTGGAACGACAGGGTGAGCTAAACGTGGATGTAATGGATCATGACGCTTGTATCAAGCTCCAAAATTGGTTTGAAGAGAGATGGGCTGATCAATACTGCCTGGATATTTCAGATGAACTTGTAGAAATTATCGACACCAGTTGGGCTCGTGAGACAGTAATACCTCCGTATCATATCTACCTCAAGATAGTATATCATCTCTCCCAGGAAGCCAGGGCAGGGTTAAACGAGTTCAAAATCCCCAAAGTATTCAGGAACAAACTCTTTGCCTTCCAACAAGCTGCGGTACTAATTGCAGCGAAGAAGCTATATAATCGCAATGGTGTTTTCATTGGAGACGTGGTAGGCTTGGGAAAAACCTTTACTGCATGTGCGGTAGCAAAGATATTTGAAGAAGATTACTACTATTCCACGCTGATTATCTGTCCTGCCAACTTAATCGAAATGTGGAAAACCTATATTAACGAGTATGATCTGAAAGCAGAAGTCCTCTCCATGAGTGCTGTTCAGAAAAACCTTAAAGACAAAAAACGCTTCCGTTTAGTGATTATTGATGAAAGCCATAACCTCAGAAACCATAAGGGTGAACGGTATAAGGCTATCCGTGCATACCTCAGTGAAAACGAAAGCAAGGTTATTTTGTTATCAGCAACTCCTTACAACAAAGAATACAAGGATTTATCGAACCAGCTGAGGCTTTTTATCTCTGATGATCAGGATTTGGGAATTAGCCCTGAACGATATATCGAGAGTATTAATGGATACCATCAGTATGCCATGAAACACCCAGACACACCTATTCGCAGTATCAGGGCATTTGAAAAAAGTGATTTCCCTGACGACTGGAGAGAGCTTATCAGGCTATATATGATCCGTAGAACGCGGACATTTATCAAAGAAAACTATGCTATCCCAGATGATAATAAAGAGTTGTATCTTGAGTTTCCCGATGGCAAGAAATCATACTTCCCGGTTAGAACACCCAAAAAACTCGGCTACGAAATGCCAGAAGAGGGTCAACATGATCAATACACGAGGCTGTATAATGAAGAGCAAGTAGATAAGATTGGTTCCCTCAGCCTCCCCCGTTACGGTCTTGCAGCTTATGTTGAAGAATCAAAGTGCAAGCATTTGAACCCGATCGAACAGAAGATAATAGAGGATTTATCCAGAGCAGGGAAACGCTTAATCGGATTTTGCCGCACTAATCTATTCAAGCGGTTGGAAAGCAGCGGATATTCCTATCTGCTTTCCCTTTGTCGCCATATCCAAAGGAATCACATATTTATCTATGCTATTGAGAATGAATTAGACCTCCCCATAGGAAAGAACTATACAGATATGGTTAGTTCATTCCTCGATCTTGATGACACCGACGATTTTGAAGATGATGCAGATCAGGTTTCGATTATCGAATTCAGTCATGATCCTAATCTATACTTCCAAAGAGCAATAAAGTCCTATGAGTACTTTGGGCAGCCGAATATTCGCAAAAGATTCGTTTGGATATCCAGTACCTTGTTTACAAAGGGACTCATTAAAGCACTTAAAGATGATACGGATATTCTACTAAAAATCGTCTCTGAAAACTATAGCTGGGATCCCAATCAGGATCGTCAACTTCAAGCATTGCATAAGCTGATTACGAAAACACACTCCGATGATAAGATTCTGATCTTTACTCAATTTGCAGATACTGCCCAATACCTTTATCAACAGCTAAATAGGATGAGTGTATCATATATTGCCGTGGCTACAGGAGCATCTGATAACCCAACTGAAATAGCCAGAAATTTTAGCCCTGTCAGCCATAACCTACACCCCACATCAAAGGACATTAGGGTTCTGATTGCCACTGATGTTCTAAGTGAGGGGCAAAATCTTCAGGATTGCCATATCATGCTGAATTTTGACCTGCCTTGGGCAATTATTAGGCTAATACAAAGAGCTGGGCGTATAGACAGGATAGGGCAAAATGCCAGAGAAATCCTGTGCTATAATGTCTTGCCAGAAAAGGGAGTTGAGAAGATTATCAACGTACGTGCCAGGCTTAGTAAGCGGATAAGCCAGAACGCTGAAGTTTTTGGCTCTGATGAAGTGTTCTTTGCTGGTGATCCCACTAGTATTGTAAATCTATACAACGAAAAAGCCGGAATTATGGATGATGAACAAGATGCAGAAATTGATCTGGGTTCTTATGCCTATCAGATCTGGAAAAATGCGGTTGATAAAGACAAAAATCTGGAGCGAATTATCCCGGAACTCCCTAATATAGTATATTCCACTATGGACTCCACAGAAAGAACCAATGGGGTGATTATCTATGCCAGAACAGTGCATGATAATGATGTCCTGGCTTGGATTGATACTAATGGAAATCTAATCTCACAATCTCAAAAAAGAATCCTGGAAGTGACAGCTTGTGATGCCACTACCCCAGCTCTGCCAAGGCTTGAAAAGCACCATGAACTAGTGGGGAAAGGGCTTGAGATCATCAATACTTCAGAACGAGATACATCGGGAAGCTTGGGAAGAAAAAGCAGTATTAAAAGGCAGCTCTATACCAAGATGGACGAGTATATCAAAGAGAATGAAGGCACCATATTTGTTTCTACAACTCTTAAGAAAGCAGTGGAAGCTATCTATCGATACCCCTTGAAAGAAGATGCAAAAAACATTATCAGCCGCTATCTAAGAACTAAGGAGCCGATTGATTCCTTGGTGAAACTGGTGGAATCCCTTTGGGAAGATAATAAACTTTGTACAGACCCTGATGATGGAAATTACTATGACGAACCTCAGATAATCTGTTCTATGGGACTAATTAAAAAGAAGGCTTAAATGGATAAAAGTACATTTACAACCCTAGTTCGGGAATTCAGGTTTATAGAGCTATTCAACCGGATGGGTTGGGACAATGCTTCCGGTTCTTTTCAAATTGAACTAAAAGACACCATCTATACCATCAGCGTTATATGCGAGAAAAGCGGATTTCGTTTCTTACAATGCACACCACCTCCGGGTTCCGCAATTCCTGCCAAGAACGAGAGACTCCGCATCCAATCCATTGTAAAACGTAGATACTATGAGCATCTGCTGATTTTCATAGATGATGCAAGGCAGAAGCAAATCTGGCAATATGCTTATAAACCTGCCGGTAAACCAATAAAAACAGTTATTACAGAGTATCTTGTAACTCAAGACCCTCAAAAGCTATATCAAAGAACTTCTGACTTGGTTTTTGAGATTGATCAACAGGATAACATCACCCTTGTAGATGTAACTTAAAAGATTAATACCCAAATAGACCAAAATGCCGATAAGGTAACCAAGAAGTTCTACGATGGTTTCAAGAAGCAACACACTAGTTTCTTGAAGTTTACCCTGGGGATATCAGAAGAATTGGATAAAAAATGGTATGTTTCGGTGATGTTAAACAGACTGATGTTTTGCTACTTCATTCAAAAACAAGGCTTTCTGGATAATGATAAATTCTACCTTACGAATAAGCTTCAGGAAAGCAAGCTGGTGCATGGAAGAGACAAATTCTATTCCTTTTACCGGAGTTTTCTGTTAGTATTGTTTCATGACGGGTTGAACTCACCGGAGCGAGAAAAGCTATCTGCAGAATTCGGCAAAATTCCCTATTTAAACGGAGGCATTTTCTCCATCCACGAGCTGGAAGCAAAATATGAAGGCAAAATTGAAATAGAAGATGAAGCTTTCGAATCTCTGTTTAAGTTCTTTGAGGAATGGGATTGGCATCTTGATACCAATATTACAGCCACTGGAAGAGACATCAATCCCGATGTGATCGGCTATATCTTCGAAAAATACATCAATGACCGGGCTCAAATGGGGGCTTATTATACTAAAGAAGATATCACCGATTACATTGGTAAAAA
The DNA here is from genome assembly GCA_034005785.1 of Cloacimonas sp. (SeqCode). GTDB lineage: Bacteria > Cloacimonadota > Cloacimonadia > Cloacimonadales > Cloacimonadaceae > Cloacimonas. The sequence goes on from JAVEUB010000018.1 coordinate 12,553, forward strand.
CACTATTCTTCCCTATCTCTTCGATGAAGTCCAGCGAAAGCACCCCGATGCCTTCAAACCAGAGGGTGAAATATGGCAAAAGTTGAAGTCCAGCGATGACCAGTATATCTATAATGCCGTAAAACATGGCATAAATCCTGATGATGTTTGGCATGACCTTCCAGAGGATATTAGGGTAGGGCTTGATCCGGAACAGGATAACCTGGTAGAGCTGAGGCGTTGCTGGAACCGACCCGCACCTTCAGAATTGGCTCTACCGACAGAAATCTGGCGCGAAGTGATTGCCCGTAGAAAGCGTTATTGTGAGGTGAAACAGCATATCACAGATGGAGATATCACTCAGATAAACGATTTCATCACCTACAACCTTGATATCCGCCAGTTTGCCTTTGACCTCATCAATAAAACTGCCAATCCAAAACTGGTTTTCCAATTCTACAATGCCCTAAAATCCATTACGATTCTTGACCCCACCTGTGGCTCTGGAGCTTTTCTCTTTGCTGCAATGAATATCTTGGAAGAGCTTTATGAAGCTTGTATTAACCGCATGCGGGATTTTGTGGCAGAAAACCCGGGGCATAGTACCAGCCACCTGAAAAAGGAACTTGATGTTGCCGATAGCCTCTCGCACCCCAATCTGGAATACTTCATTTACAAGAGTATCATCTTGAATAATCTCTATGGAGTGGATATCATGAATGAGGCGGTGGAAATAGCCAAGCTAAGGCTATTCCTCAAGCTCGTAGCTTGTGTCGATCCAGATTCGAAACATTCTAACTATGGCTTGGAGCCCTTACCTGATATAGACTTCAACATCAGATGTGGGAACACCTTAGTTGGCTATGCTAACTGGGATGAGATTGACCAGGGTATTAAAAATTCCAATGTTACGGCGCCAGAGAACAAGAAAATTATACCGCCAAAACTGGAAACAGTGGCAATGGTTTTTAAGAGATTTAAAGAAATACAGTTAGAAGGTAGTCAAGACTATGTGAGTTTCGTAAAAGCAAAATCGGAACTAAGTACAGCTCTATCCGAACTGACCTCAATACTCGATAAAATGCTATATCAACCACCACAGGCCATAGAATATTCAAAATGGAAAGAATCCCACCAGCCATTTCACTGGTTTGCTGAATTTTATGAGATCATGAAAGAGAACAGTGGTTTTGATGTAATAATTGGTAACCCGCCATATGTAGAAATGAGTAGAGTGAATAATTATTCAATTAGCGATTATCAAACGCTTAAGTGTGGTAATTTGTACGCTCCTGTTTTAGAAAAGTGCCATAGCTTACTCTCTCATGGTAAAATTGGGGTTATCGTTCCTCTTGCATCGTTTTCTACGCCGCGCATGAAAGCGTTACAAGATTTGTTTTACGAGCATCCTTCTAATTTATGGTTGAGTCATTTCGAAGCAACTACAAACCCTACAACGATTTTTGTAGGCGTTAAGATACAGCTTAGTATCGTTATTTATTCAAAGACGAAAACACGCGCAAACACTTATTGGACAACTTGTTATTATCGGGCATATAGTTCTGAAAGAAGTACTCTGTTTGAAAAAATCAAATATGCCCCGCAAATGAGAGTTCGCTCCATGAATCCTAGAATTAGTGATAGTATTGAGTTAAGTATAATTGGAAAGTTGTTTTCCAACCCTTCAAGCATAATGTCTAATGTGTCCATATACAGTGATCACATACTGCATTACAGAAATATGGGTAACTTCTTTTTCAAACTTGCATTTCTTGAAGAGCCAACATATACTAAGAACGGTATCCGACAGCAATCTTCAACAGTTAGTTCAATAGGTATAGACTCGGCATTGAATCTTCGCGCCTGCATTTCTACAATAAACTCAACTATGTTTTACTTTTATTGGGTGTTACTAACGGATTGTTATCATTTATCAAAGCAGGATATTACAAATTTTCCGGTTGACTTTAATCTCGTCAATAGTGAAATTCGTACTAATTTAGTTGATTTATGCAAAAATCTACTGGGATCTCTTGAAGAAAGTGCCGTGTGGAAAACAGAAACACTCTCTAATGGTGACACTAAAACTTATAGAAGATATTTTCCACAAAACTGTAAAAGTGTTATAGACGAAATCGACAAGAATCTAGGATGTTGTTTCGGGCTATCTCAAAATGAGATTGACTACCTAATTAACTATGACATAAAATATCGCATGGGTTCCAGTTTAAATGATTGCGAATAAAACCCCCTTTCAATTGAAAGGGGATAAGCCTCTATTGTCTTTAATAAAAACAGGCTTCTTATGCAGCCGTAAGATATCTGCTACTTGTGTATTACGATCTTACGATTGGGCGATTTCGCAAGCCACAGCAGGTAATTGTGTTATCAGCGGCTTTCATAGCAAGATTGAGAAAGATGTACTTCATTTTCTTCTAAATGGGTCTCAACCGCTAATCATTGTACTTGCCCGTGGGTTCTACAAACGCTGGCAGCCGGATATCAAAGCCAGGTTAGATAAAGGGAATCTGCTTATCATCAGTCCTTTTGATGAATCTGTTACGGCAGTCACTCCACAAACCTGCTTGATCCGAAACAAACTGATAATTGAATTGGCTGACAGAATTGTTATTGGTTATGCAAGTCCTGGTGGTGAGATCACAAAACATATTAAAAGCACCAGCAAACCCATTGAGTTTTTAGATGTTTAACGGCAGTATTAACAATGCAGAGGATTATGGTGCTTGACAAAATCAGTGTAACATTTAGGGTTGTTACGTCGTTTCTTTTTGAGGTTAGCTTTGTGAGCTACTTTCAATGATGAGTTGGTATAAATCAGTTAGTATCTCCAATTAAGGAGGTGATTATGAGTGAAAACGTTTTTGATTTTCGTATTGAGGGTGATCAGCTTTCACCCGCTACAATGTCCTTTTTTGAGTTAGCACCATTTTTGCAAGCATTTTGTGAGGCAGTGGTAGCTGAAGGAAAGAAACTCGGAATTCCAGTAAATATCGGTGAGAATTCAATCAATCTAGTTCAAATCGAAGAGGGAAGTCTTTTCTTAAAGTACATCGGTAGATCAGAGCAGATTATGGGGTTGTTAGCATCTATAATATCTGCATTCACTTTTAGTTACACTGGTATACCAACACCAAAAACTATTGATTTTGTGAAAAGTACTGCAGATTTGTCGAGAAGGAACAATTATACTGTGTCTTGCTACTCCCCTTATATATCGCAACAGCCTATTAAGCTGACAGATAAGTACTATCAAGCACCAAAATTTGAGACCATGTCTTTCAAAGAGAGTACATGGATTTACGGTTCGTTAGTTAGCATTGGGGGTAAAACTACTCCTACCGCGCATATAGTATCTTTAGATGGTAGGAATATAACCTGCAAACTTAATAAAGACATGGCACAAAAAATGGCACTTCAGTTGTATGGTACTGTGCTGCATATCATTGGCGAGGCCAGCTATGAATATAACGACGATTGGATTCTAAACGAGTTCATCATCCACGATTTTTTAGAAATGAAATCTACTGGCATTGTTCAAGCAGTCCATGCCATAAAACCCTATTTGGTTGAAAAGTACAACTCTATAGATGATGTCGACTCGCACTTTAGGAATATGAGGGATTAGTATGTCGATTGTAATGGTAGATACACACGTCCTAATTTGGGCAATCAAAGAACGAGCAAATGATGCGCAGAAGCATAAGGTAAAGCATGCACAATATCTTTTACATCAACTCGACAAACAAGGTGCTCAAACAGTGATCTCGACCATTGTTGTAAGTGAGTTGCTCAGGGATGTAGAGATTGATAAACAGAAAGAGATGTATATGGTCTTGCAGAAGAACTTTCTAATCATGCCATTTTGTAATAGGGCAGCTCTTGAATGTGCCAGGATTGCAAAGATTCACGATTTAAAAAACCCTAAAGAAGACCTTAAGGACACTCACAGCAATACAGCAATGAAGTCAGATTGGATGATTCTTGCAACTGCTTTAGTCAATAATGTTCAAGTCTTGTATACCGAGGATAAACCACTAACTAACATGGCGAAACTAGTCGAAGAAAAGATTACCGTGGTACCAATACCGGAACCAGTACAAGAGGATATATTTGATCCATTTTTTTACTAATCAGAGGTAAATGGCGTGGTTATGTATAAGAGATAACCCATATTATGTTTTTTTAACCCAATATATGTAAAAGGAGATACAAGTTATGAAGTGCAAACACATGTATTTTAATGAAATAGTTACCCATCCTCTGGGTGCTAAAAAAGTGGATAATTATCCTTGCTGTATCCGTAAAAAAGAAAAACCGCTTCCAGACGGTGCTATTGTTGCCGAAGCGTTTACCAAAAAGTATGTGAAGCAGGGATTAGAAGACAATCCTTCACCGAATTGCCCCTGGCATATTCTTAATGACGAGGAATCTTGTCCGTTGTTTGAATCATAATACTAAGTACAAAGTACTGTTGACGTTCTACACTTCCAATGAATAGGTCGGTAGGGAGTATGCGCTCCGGAAACACCTACTGGGTTCATCTCTGAGTCGTATTCTTTTCTGTTCATCCTTGATCCATGGTGCCAAGGCTTTTGGGTGCTGGATTCCAGATCAAGCCTGGAATGACGAACGCTATTGGACTTGGTGTTCAGTGCCATGGTTCCTTACTGCATCAGGAATTACGGTATTATTGGGCATCGTTTAGGGGATATATCTTGTCTTGAGTAGCCAATGCCCGGCAGATATCACTGGTGCGGTCATCCATGAAAATAAAATGGATTCCGGATCAAGTCCGGAATGACTGTGTATCTGGCTTTGGCTTTCTTGTATCCTTGCAGCCTTCCGAATTCTCTGATTCTGAGTGCAGTATGTTTTGCCAGTCCCTGCCAAAGTCCATTGAATAATTGCTCATTAATGCCTTAGAGTTATGGGAACGCTGGTTTCAACCGGCTGGCTCGCTGGATTTATCCGGTTTTGATGCCTTTTATCCTTAAATACCAGATAAATCTGGCATTACCAACCGAATGAATTCGGCGTTCCAGGCATGTGCAATAGCCCTTGCTGTGTTTCTCTGCTCTTGGCATATCACTCAGCATTTGGATGGCAAGTCGTGAGGCATCTCGTATCACTGTTTTTCAGGCATTATTAAGCACCCGGTAGTATTCAAGCATGAGCTTATCGTAGTATGTCATTACTGGATTCCATCCTACAAGCTTGTGTGAAAACGCTTGTCATTCCTGCGGAGGCAGGAATCCAGCCCATTTATAAGTTCTGTAAGAACGGAAGATAAATGCCTATATTGCAACGCTTTATTTGTGTCATCCCTAACGGGATTCATCAGGGCTGGATTCCCGCCTCCGCGGGAATGACAGAAGGTTTTGCAGTTTTCGCTCAAGCTCCTCCGCGGGAATGACAGAAGGTTTTGGAGTTTTCGCACAAGCTCCTGAAGCGGGAATGACAGAAGGGTTTTTTGTATATCTGCTGATCAAACAGTTTTTCTCTTGCTTGCATTGGCTTAGCATTGGCTATGCATTGTGGATGGGATGGACAATGCTAAGCCAATGCTAAGCCAATAAGAGCAGGGAGGAGGCTGAAAAAAACAGACCGCAGATGACGCTGATTTACGGGATTAGCGCAGATCGGATAATATAAACACAGAACAAACTTTCCGTTATACCCACGGAGTGGGGTATCCAGCCTCAATAAACCCTATATTTTGGTGCTTTCAGTGTATTCGGTGGCTGATAAAATATTATGAAGGGTGGATTTCCGCTTTCGAGCTTGTGTGAAAACGCTTGTCATACCTGCGGAGGAGCTTGTGTGAAAACGTTTTGTCATTCCTGCGGAGGAGCTTATGTGAGAACGTTTTGTCATTCCTGCGGAGGAGGCTGTGTAAAAACCCTGTAAATTAAATTATCCGCTTAAGCAAGTCCCATCGGGACGATATTTCAGATAGCATTTTCCCGAACCACAGTTATTACATTGAGTCCCATCGGGACGACATATCCTCAAGAAAACCATATGGTTAGCGAGGAAAATATGCCGTCCCTACAGGACTCAATACACTTCCTTGGGGCTTCCATTTTCTATCTTAAATATCGTCCCGC
>JAVEUB010000246.1:0-4372 GCA_034005785.1 Cloacimonas sp. (SeqCode)
AATGAGGGTAAAATTGAAGGAATCGTGATACCGATACGTCCAGAAACGTCCAAAGACCACTGTGACACAGTCTAAAGTTAGTCCTATCTAACTCTCCAACCTATAAACCTTTAAGACCTCTGTGACACGTGATATCGATTTGAAGGATTGGGTGAGAACTTATAGCAAGTGAGAGCTAAAGCAGTGAGATGCCTTCGGCAAGTGAGAGCTAAAGCAGTGAGAGGTTTCGCCAGTGAGAGGCTTCGCCTGTGAGAGCCATAGCAGTGAGATTGCATAGCGAGTGGAACACCGATCTTTAGTCGGTTGGTTCTGCCACATTCATGTGGCAGTCACCTTCCAACCACCCTTGGAGCGTGTTTGACTTATAGTTTTGCCGCAGGTACTATCCGCTCTACCATCAACTCACTATCTACAATTGTCACACCAGCTTGCGGCAAAACAATGAGTTAAACCGCGGATTACATGATAACGTAAGATAGCCAGTTGTTCTGTTACCCGTAGCCCGCGTTTTAACTCAAACTATTGCTATTATACGGATAAGCTATAAGTTAGAGGACGCTGCACGCAACAGTTTAAGTCAAAATCGCTATATTGCATACTTAATTCTATTCCAATTCTACTCCACTCACCATTTACAACTTTCTCACCTAAAAACGCCCTTGCTTGAAAGCGTTAATCACATCTTAATCCCCCCTTAATCAAGCGTTAATAATTAAGGCTTGATTAAGACTTGATGGTCACCTGATTAACATCCCGTAGCAAGTAATTAAGGTGGAAATTTCCTGATTCCCACAACTTTTTGCCAACTTGGCCAACTTTTGCCAAATATTGCCAAACTTTTGCCTTGTAGCGAGCTAATTTATTTACCTTGACTTAATTGTGAGGTGGAATCACATGGAAAAATATACATTTGGGAGTACATGATGAGAGAAATACTTGATAATGAAACCCTGAAAGAGCTTGAGCAATTGGCCGAAGCATACCCGCTTAAGTTCATGCAACAGCATGAATTGATTTCCAAGCAGACCAACAACGAAGATCACCGTAAACAGCTTCAGTATTTATATGCCCGAGCTTTAGTAACGATGAATCAGAAAGGCGAGGCTGAAGAGCAAATATTGGTACTGCTTTCCAAAGCTGTGGAACAAGGCGACCACTTGCTTATTTCCAAGTGTAACATAGTATTATCAAAGTGCGTTGCGGACAACAGTTTTTCAGATAAAAAAAACCGGTACTTGGACATTGCTTACGACGCAGCCAGAAAATCCGGAAACAATAGAGTTATAGCCGAGTGCTTGGTTCATTTTGGGGTGTTTTACACAGCTCTGAATGACAGAACTAATGCCCTGAAAGCGTTTACTAAGGCAGAAAGGCTTTGTGAAAAGTTACAGGATGCAGATATCAGTTTGCAGTTAAAGATCGGCTTCGGCTCTGCCTACTACAAGTTTGGCGAACATCTGAATGCAGTTATGTATTTAACTGATGCTCTTCAGCTTTCCGTTACCAGTGGAGATATTAACCGCCAATTGTTGATTATCAACAATCTTTCTACGCTTTATTCCGTGATGAGCAGGTTTGAGGAAGCAGAAAAAACCCTTCAACGCGGCATCAAGATAGCTGAAACAAATGATATCCCCATGCGCAAAGTACTTTTATTATTTAACTTGGGAGTTCTTTCTATGCGCTGCCAAAATTTTCAGCCTGCCTTAGATCAGTTTTTGGAAACAATGCACTATGCGGAAGCGATAGGGTTCGATAACCCGCAATTCAGGATAGAGTTATACAGCAATCTTGCCGGTTGTTACCGTTATGTGGATGATTCTACCAGTGCAAATGAATTCTTGGTAAAGGCAGAAGAGCTTGCTAAGCATATAAATAGTGATGTGCTTGCCAAAGAAATAGAGCTGAACAGAGCAAATCTACTAATGAGTATGGGAGCTCTGAAAGAAGCAAAAAAACTGTTACAGAATGTAAGCAAGTATTTCAGAAAGCACAAGCTCTTCGATCAGCTAATTGTAACGCAATTGAACCTTGCTGAGTATTACGAGATAATTAAAGACTTCCCCAATGCAATCAAACACTTAAAAGCCATCAATCCAATATATCTGGAGTATATGAGCACCACGATGGCAGAAAAAACCAGCGAATTTGATAAGCAGATTAAATCCCTTTTAGCAAGGTTCGACCAAGTGCAGAAGAATTACGACAAATTAGCTTCACAAGTTTCGGGGCGCATTTTAGGAGAATTTGTCGGTTGTAGCAATCAGCATAAAAAGGTACTGGAAACGGCAATGATGGCAGCACAACACCCCAATGCCAGCATCTTGATCACAGGTGAATCAGGAACTGGCAAAGATGTAGTTGCCAATCTAATTCACATGAACAGCATCCGTAAAAGCGGTCCCTTTGTTGCAGTGAATGTATCAGCCATTACTCCCAGCCTTATTGAAAGCGAGTTGTTTGGCCATTGCAAAGGCTCGTTCACAGGAGCTGTGGAGGATCATAAAGGCTTTTTCCAGCAAGCTAACCATGGCACGCTTTTCCTGGACGAAATTGGTGATATGCCCAAAGACTTGCAATCCAAACTGCTTAGAGTATTGGAATCACGCAAAGTTACCCCAGTCGGCTCGGCTAAGGAGATTCCCTTTGATTGCAGAATCATCAGCTCCACAAACCGCGATCTGGAGAGTATGCTGAAGGACAACCTGTTTCGGCTCGATTTGTTTCACAGGTTAAACACGCTTGAGATTAGCATTTCACCCCTACGCAACCGCTCAGAAGATGTAATTCCGCTTATAGAGTATTATTCCGAGGTGCTTTCTGCGCAAAACAACCGTAAAAAACCGGTGCTGGATAGCAGCTTTTTAGCCCAGGTGCGGCAACATCCCTTCCCCGGCAATGTGCGTGAACTAAAAAATATGATTGAACGGCTTTTCATTCTTTGCCCCGATAATATATGGGATGATAGAGCGCTTGCATATCTGGGCATTAATCGCGACATGAAGATAAGTGATCAATCAGGTATCACCCAGATAGTTCAACAAACAGAGAAAGACGCAATTATTAAAGCACTAAACGAATCTGAAGGAAAGCAAAAAGATGCAGCCCGAGTCCTTAATATGTCTGAAAGCACCCTAACCCGAAAGATAGAAAAATACAGCTTGGAAGTATATACACGGAAAGGTAGGTAACCAAGCTGTTATTCCCGTGGATACGCAAGTGTGAAAACGCTTGTCATTCCTGCGGAGGCAGGAATCCAGCCCATTTACAAGTTCTGTAAGAACGGAAGATAGATGTTTATACTGCAATGCTTTATTTGTGTCATCCCTAACGGGATTTATTAGGGCTGGATTCCCGCCTCCGCGGGAATGACGAAAGGTTTTGCAGTTTTCGCACAAGCTCCTCCGTGAGAATAACAAGAAAAATGGAGGTTTCTCCACCTTGTTATTTCACTATTGAAATTTCACACCAGCGTAACCTACTTCCTCAAAATGAAATTTTGCTTATCTTCTTCACCAATCTATACTCTAAATAACTGTCCCACTTGTCTCTACACCATTCTCCAATCACCATATCTATTGGCTCTTCAATTGCTTTTAGATAAAGCATGAGGTTCGTATGAAAAACACAGAAGATTACATTAGCCCGATCTTTGAACACAGCATTGGAGACAATGGCAGAGGAATTTTGGGTTTTACCGAGCATAAACGAGGTAAACCTTTTGCCAATCATATCCGGCTCTTCAATAAGGAAAACCGCACACTCGTTTTAGCAGAATTACAGGAACTATTTGATAAAATCCAGAGAACCGATGATGAAATCAATTAGTAACCTGAAACAGGGTAATAAACATGATTGTTCATTTCCACTCTACATGATAAGCCCCTTTTTCCACAGACTTATGGGGCTACTGGAGAGTAGTTGTTATGGACGCATTTACCACAAACAGTTAAAAATGGAGTATCACTTATGAAACACAAAACACTCTTCATAGTATGTCTGGCACTAATGCTGGGCGTGTTCTCTGGAATTTATGCCCAAGCCCTAAGCGGAGAAAAAACTATCGGCTCGGGAGGCACTTACACAACCTTTACGGCTGCCATTAATGCTCTGAACAGCAATGGTGTTGGTGAAGGTGGAGTGATTTTTAACGTGTTTGCCGGCTCGGTATTTGCAGAAAACAATCCCGCTATTACTGCAACCGGCACAGTGGATAACCCGATAATCTTCCAAAAAACCGGAGCAGGTAATAACCCCAAAATAACCCCCAGTGGCTCAGCGGGAACTGCTGATGCGGGGATAATTATCCATGGGGGAGATTATATCACCTTTGACGGCATTGATATCAATTCCTCTGCCGTTACTGCCGTGG
>JAVEUB010000247.1:0-4371 GCA_034005785.1 Cloacimonas sp. (SeqCode)
GTTCGCCTAAATCAGGCAATGGTGAATACCCATACCTGGGTAGGGCAAACAGAAAAAATCTTTGAGAATCAGGCACCGATCTCCAATACGTTTCTCCGCCATGGGACGAACAACTTTTACATCAGCCTATCGGGCAATACAGTAATGGGGGATAGGGAACAGGTGATGCTGGATTATGCTGAAATAAAGTACTGGCGCGAGTATAAGACCGATTTAGATTTCATTAAATTTACCAAACCGTCTAATCTTTCCAATGGGCTTTTACAGTTCGAGTTACAGGGTTTCAGCAATCCCCAAGTTTCTGTGTATAAAATTGGCTCCAGCGTTTTTAACAACCTGCAAATTGAGCCTTTCAATATAGATGGATTTGCACCCTGGACGGTTACCTTGCAAGATACTGTGTCTTCCAATGCTGTGCGCTATTATGCCGTCACCGAACAATTGAAGAAAATACCCAAACAGGTTCGGCTAAATATTCCCAGTGATTTGCGCAATCCACAATATTATGCTGATATGATTATGATAACCCCTCGGGAATTTGTGGCTGCGGAAGGAACAATTCAGTTGAAGGATATATGGGAAAGCTCGGGTTACAGCGTAAAAATCGTGGATATCCAAGATATTTATGATGAGTTTAATAGCGGTATAGTAGGTGCAGAGCCGATTAAGGAATTCCTTAAGTATGCCTACAATAACTGGAGTGAACCGCAGCTTGGTCACGTCATGCTGTTGGGAGAAGGGGTAGATGACACGCGTGATAGCAGCCCTTCCCGCATATATAATGTAATCCCCGTGAAAAAACTGTGGACATACAAACATGGTGCAACAGCCTGTGATAATTGGTTTGGCTGCATTGTGGGTGATGACGTTGTTCCGGATATCTCTGTAGCCAGAATTGGTGTATGGAAAGCTCAGCAGATTCTTGATTTTGCCGCGAAATCTTACAGCTACCACAATAATCCCCAAACCAACCGTTTATGGAACAGCCATATAACCCTTACATCCGGGGGAAAAATTACCGATATCGATGATGTATTTGCTCAGCAATCGGAGCGGATTCGTCGTAAAAGCATCCCGCAGGAATATCGGGTATCCAGAGTATATACTTCAACTCAAACTGTTAGCCCAGATTACTTTGGGGGAACCTTTGACCTGAAAGATGCCATAAATAGTGGAACCAAATATGTGCAGTTTATGGGCCATGGGGGCGGCAGGATTTGGGCAGACTATAACCTGTTCAATTTCAATGATGTTGCTACCCTGAATAATCAAACGTACCCAGTTGTACTATCTCTTGCTTGTTATGCCTCAGCTTTTGATACTAATGGCGCGTCTTCGATAAGCGAAGCCCTGATTATGCAGCCTGGCAAGGGAGCTATTGGAACGGCTGGATTTAGCGGTTTGGGGTATCTTGATCATGACGAAGGGTGGGGACTGGCCTATACAGAAGCCCTGTTTAGCCGTGATTTTGCCAATATTGGTGATGCCACGATTTATGCTTTAGCCAGATTCTACACCACTACTTCATCGGACGCTGCGCGTTATGCACTAACCAATGGGTTTGCCTATCTCGGCGATTCGCTAATCAAGCTACGGAAACCAGTTAAAGATATTCCAGTAACTGCCGATAACCATGTTTTGATACCAGGTGAAACCTTAACCGTGCATGCACAGTTCCCAGCGCAGGCTACTGCCGCTCGCTTGTTTATCATGAAGGAAAGCGAGAAGATCGTGAATGTGCCATACGATTTGCCTGCTCACCCATACGAAGCCACTTACGACAACGCTAATGCTGAAGCCAACAACTACACCCGCAAGATATATGTAGCTGGTTATTCCGCTACAGATGAGTACGTTGGGCTATCCTCGTTCAGTGTAGGCCGTCCTGGCACTACACACCTTAGTTTATTGCCATCCGAACCAGCCTGGACGGATTCAGTAAGCTTCACAGCCAAGGTTTTCAGTCCTTCTCCTGTGATAAGCATGATTTGCAAAGTGCGCACCGATAGTGTGGGAACAAATATCGTGTGGCAAAACATTCCCATGCAAAAATCGGTTACAGACAGCACAATATATGTTACATCTAACCGATTAAGCCCACAAAAAACGGGGAAAGAGATATTCTACAAGTACGTGCTTAACTCTGAAGTAGGGAGCGGCGAGTCATTTTTGCAAAGCTATGTGGTTCGAGGCCCTGATTTGCTACTAAAAGATATCAGATTTGAGCAAGAAGGGCAAAGCCTTACGCTAAAGGTGTTGGGCACAAATATCGGGAATGCAGCCTCAACAAATACGGATTTAAGGCTATATACTGGACCAACGCTTGCATCCTTAACGCAATTCTCCAATCAAACCTACCTTCCCTTGGAAGTAAATGAAGAGCGTTGGGATACTATCGACTTAAGCACACTGTCCAACGCCAATCTGTATCTGGAAGCCAGGGTGAATTCCAGCGACAGTTTTCCTGAATGGCCATCCATCTATAGTACGTTGAGCAATCGCATAAATATGCAGTTACCTTTTAACTACCATCTTGTTGGCAGCGCTGGTGCCATACTTAACAGTATAGATAATAACCTGGCTGTAGCAGTTCCAGCAAATCTTGTATCTACAGATAGCCAAATGATGTTTGCCGTGAATGCTTTGGCTGCACTTAATCCCTTGAATCAGCCAGAAGTAAAACCGATATTGCTGCAAGCAACTGATGGCTTAACGGGTAATCAAATGTCTATTCCATACGAGATAAAGATTTTGGGAAGTGGTTTGACCGATTCTTTAGGTGTATTTATTGGCGGCAAAAGGTTATCCCTCACGTTTTCTTATAGCGTTTCCGATAGCCTTACCCAGGCACAAGAAAACGGAAACACTTACAAGATTTATCGCTATAACACAGAGTACCAGAAATGGATATTACTGGGTGGATATATCAATACGGTTAATAATACCGTTAATTTCGAGGTAAATAAAACGGGGATTTATAGCCTTTTCCGCAATACAGATGCCACTATTCCTACGATAGATGTGAATGTTCAGGATCAGGAATTCACGGTTGGCGGCTATATTGCCGGTAACGGAGTAATCTCTCTGCTATTATCTGATGCTAATGGTATTGATGTTATTGATAACTCTATCAAGCTGTTTCTAAATGGTGTGCCAATACCAGTAGAAGATTACGTAATTTCTGTTAATCTGGAGAATATAAACCGCATTCCGATCAAGTACCAACTTTCTTTGGGAAGAGGGAACCACGAATTGAAGGTAGATTGTAGAGACCTGAATGGTTTGTTCCAAACCCGTGAAATCCAGTTTATCGTTAATGATAAATTCGACGTTGTAAAGCTTGCCAATTACCCAAATCCAGTGAAAGGGCAAGCCACTGATCCCAAAAATGACGGTCGCACGAGGTTCACGTATGTGTTAACTGATGGAGCTGATGAGATTAGCATAAAAGTTTACACAATCAGTGGCAGATTGGCTAAAACGTTCAATAATTTACCAACTGGAGTGGGTTATCATGAGTACCCCCGCACATTATATGGCTGGGATTGCAAGGATGATCAGGGTTATGCTCTGGCAAATGGCGTTTACTTTTATCGGATTATTGCCAAAAAGGGCAGTAAAACAATTGAAAAAACCCAAAAAATGGCAATTTTAAAGTAAGGAGAACCAATGAACAAGATATTGATTATCCTCGGACTTACCCTGATGTGCATAAGTCCTCTTGTTGCTGGACGATATGCTGGTGACTTTATGATGATTGGAGCTGGAGTACGTCCCTTGGGAATGGGTGGAGCTTTCGCTGCTTTGGCAGATGATGGTTCTGCGATATATTGGAATTCTGCCGGGTTAAGCCAGATTCGTAAGTCGGAAATATCAGCCATGCATGCTTTCTTGTACAATGGCCTGGCTTCTTACGACCATATTACCTATGTTCAGCCCTTACCGAATGAGGTTTCGATAGCATTCAACTATACTCAGCTTACAGTTAGTGACATTCCATATTTTGATGAAAAGTACTTAATTGGCACTAATGTAGATCAGCGCATCAACAACTGGCAATATCATCTATCGGGAGAGCCAGACTCCAAATTTAACGCTACAGATGGGCTTTTCCAGTTTTCTTTTGCCAAAAATATCCACTATAACGCCAATATGGGGTGGTTGTTTTTTGAGATTCCTTTCGATTTTAGTTTTGGGGGAAACATCAAGCTGATCAATCGCTCCATCATGGATAAAACTGGTACGGGAACAGGGTTGGATTTTGGCATGAAAGCGAAAACTGATTTATCAGTAATTTTTGATCAGGAATCATTTGGCGATCTTCATTTTGGTGTCAATTTCCAAGATATTGCAGGTACAGAGATAGCTTGG
>JAVEUB010000019.1:0-18545 GCA_034005785.1 Cloacimonas sp. (SeqCode)
GGCTACTATTCCACAACGCAAAGTTCACGAATACCTGCGACATGATAAGAAATTCCCTCATGTCTGGTGTGCCGGATGCAGCAATGGTATCGTGCTTGGTGCCATCATCCGTGCTATTGCATCTCTTGATCTGGATCGTGACAACATCGTTATGGTTTCGGGCATTGGCTGCTCCTCGCGCATGCCGGTTTATGTAGATTTTAACACCCTGCATACCCTGCATGGACGCAGCATAGCCTACGCCACCGGGATCAAAATGCATAAACCCCACCTGAAAGTGATTGTGGTTACAGGAGATGGCGATTGCACTGCTATTGGCGGAAATCATCTGATTCACGCCGCCCGCAGAAATATCGACCTGAAAGTAATCCTGATAAATAACAATATTTATGGCATGACGGGGGGACAATGCAGCCCCACTACCCCGCATGATGCTATCGCCACCACCGCGCCTTATGGCAATATCGAACCGGATTTTAACGTTTGCAACTTGGCTATGGGTGCTGGTGCATCGTTTGTGGCTCGCACCACAGCCTTCCATGTGCAAGAAATGCAAGGCATTATCAAGGACGCTTTGGAACACCCAGGTTTCTCGCTTACAGAAGTAATCAGTGCCTGCCCGGTTATCTATGGCCGCCTGAATAAAAAAGGTGGTGCGCCCCAGATGATGAAGGATTTCCGCGATAATTCCGTTCCTTTGGCAGCAGTGGCTAAGCTTCCTCCCGAAAAGGTGGAAGGTAAGATCGTCCGAGGTATTTTGCGCCGAGAAATCCGCCCTGAATATAGTGATGAGTATGCCAAATTGATAAAGCGCGTGCAAGCAATGGAAGGTAAATAATGAATTACGAAATACGCCTATCTGGTAGTGGCGGCCAAGGCTTGATCCTGGCTGGCATCATCCTTGCCCGTGCCGCAGTTATCGAAAAACGCCGCGTTACCCAAACTCAGAGCTATGGGCCAGAATCGCGCGGGGGATATTCCCGTGCCGATGTGATTATTAGCGACGAGGAAATCTATTTCCCGGAAGCTACGCATTTCAATTGCCTCCTGGCTTTAACGCAAGAAGCTTGCGATGTGTATCTCTTTGATCTGCGCGATAATGGCATCTTGATTATTGACACCACGTTCGTGAAAAACCTGGCGCTGGTAGCTGAGAATACCTATGAACTACCCTTCACCGATATCGCCATGGAAAAGCTGGGTAGCCCCATTACTACCAATATCTTATCTCTGGCTTTCATGGTGCATATAACCGGTATAGTAACTCCTGAATCCCTTAAACAATCTATAGCCGAATCAGTTAAACCCGCTTTCCTGGATATCAATTTTAAGGCGATGGAAATGGGGTTTGAACTGGCTAAAAATTACAAAAAGTAGAGGCAGAAATGGTGAAACGCATCAGCCACATCGGTATCGCGGTTAAAGATCTGGAAGCAGGTATTGTCTTCTACCAAAGCCTTGGGCTGGAACTGGAAGGAATAGAAGAAGTGCCTTCCCAAAAGGTAAAAGTGGCCTTCCTGCCCTGCGGTGATACACGTATTGAACTGCTGTGCCCCACTTCCGAAGATAGCCCCGTGGCAAAATACATCGAAAAAAAAGGAGAAGGCATCCAACATATCGCCTTTTCCGTGGAAGACCTGCCTGCAGCTCTGAAAGAAACCGAGGAAAAAGGCATCATCCTGATCGATAAAGAACCACGCCCCGGTGCACATCATGCCGAAATCGCCTTCCTGCACCCAAAATCCAGCATGGGAGTGCTGATTGAGCTGTGTAAGGAAAAGAAGTGAGAGCCTGCCAGTGGAATTCCTGCCAGTGGGAGTTCCTGCCAGTGGGAGTTCCTGCGTCCTCGCAGGAAAGGCCCTGCCGTCATCTTGACGGCAGTTCACGTAAGTGAGAATTGAACCCTGAAACTTACGTTTCGGCTATAAAAGAAACCATTTAAACTTAAGGGTGCAGGAGGTTTCCTGCACCCTTTTTATTATCTTTACTGCGTAGTAGTATTACTTCACTTGCACAGCTGTTGCTTTTTTTTGACTGCCGTCAAGATGACGGCCAGACCTTTCCTGCGAGGACGCAGGAACTCCACTTACTGGCGCAACTTCTCACCTACCCAATCAACCCATCTCTTTTCAGCAGCGCATCCGGATCAGGCTTGCGACCACGGAAAGCGGTAAACAAATCCATGGGATGAAAAGCATTACCCCGTGCCAATACGTACTTACGGAACGCACCGGCAACTTCTGCATTGAAGATGCCTTTTTCCTCGAACAAGCTCCAGGCATCTGCTTCCAAGGCTTCAGCCCATTTGTAAGAGTAGTATCCTGCTGAATAACCCCCGGCAAAGATGTGCGAGAAGGCGCAGGAGATGTTTGTTCCCTTCACCAAAGGCAGCAGACGGAAGCGTTCCGTTACTTCCTTTTCAAAGGCGTCCACATCCACAATTGTCTCGGGAGCGGCAGTGTGCCAGGCAAAATCCATCAGAGCATAGCGCAACTGGTTTATATTGGCAATTCCCGCCTGGAAGTTCTTTGCGGCGATCACTTTATCCAGCAGTTCCTTAGGCAGTGCTTCCCCGGTTTTATAGTGTTTAGCGAACAGATTCAAGGCTTCTTCTTCCATCAGCCAGTTTTCCATAATCTGGGAGGGCAGTTCCACAAAATCCCACAGCACACTTGTGCCGGAAAGTCCTTTGTAATAACCATCTGCCAGTATGGAATGCAGTGCATGCCCAAACTCATGGAACACAGTGCGCGCTTCGTTCAAGGTCAAAAGAGACGGTTGTTCGTCTGTAGAGGGTGTAAGCGAAGCAACAATGCTAACCATCGGTCTGCGCAAGCCATTGCGATGCAAACCCTGTCCCTGAAAGGATGTCTGCCAGGCTCCGCCGCGCTTGGTATCGCGCGGGAACAAATCCATATACATCAAACCCAGGTAGGTGCCGTCTTTATCGTGTATTTCCCAAGTTGTTACGTCTGCATGATAAACCGGCACGTCGTGCACTTGTTTCACTTTAATGCCATAAATCTTGCTGGCTACCACGAACAAGCCTTCCACCACGTTCTCCACTTTGAACCAGGGTCTAAGCTCTTCAGGGTCATAGGCATAGCGCTGCTCTTTAAGCTTGTTGGAATAGTAGCCCAAATCCCATTGCATCATATCTTCAATTCCGTCCATCTGGCGGGCAAGCTCGCGCACTTCTTCCACTTCTTTCAGTGCTGCGGGATATGCAACCGCATATATCTTCTCCAAAAATTCCTTAGCAGTGGGAAGGGATTCTGCCATCCGGTCGGATAGCACATAGTCCGCATGGGTGTCGTAGCCCAGGAGGGCAGCTCTTTCCTTGCGAAGCTTAAGTGTTTGGATAATCAGCTCCTGGTTATCGAATTCGTCCTTAAAAGCACGGGAAGTGTAAGCGAGTCCGACTTGCTTGCGTATCTCCCTGTTTTTGCAATAGGTTAATACCGGTGTGATGCTGGAGGGTTGCAAAGTAAACAGCCAGCCCTCTTCCTTGCCCTTTTTCCTGGCAGTGAAGGCAGCGGCTTTCAGTGAATTTTCCGGAATCCCCTCCACATCTTTGGCATCCGTGAGGTGAAGTTCCCATTTATTGGTGGCATCCAGCACGTTATCGCTGAATTTGGGGCTAAGCTGCGAGCTTTCCATCGATATCTCGGTAAGGCGTTTTTTATCAGCATCATTTAGCATCGCACCACCACGGATAAAGCCTGTGTAGGTGCGCTCTATCAGCCGGTAGCGTTCTGCCTTCTTGATCAATTCTTTATCGGTGCAATCACCGCAAACTGTTGGTTTAGGTTTACCGGCAACCTCAGCATCGTAAACTGCCTTAACCCGCTTAAATATTAGCGGATCGGTAGAAATCTCACTGCTAAATTCCGCCAGCAGGGGTGATATCTGCTGCGCCAATGCCTTGTGTTCAGCATCAGATTCCGCGCCTAAGAGATTGAAATAGATGGTGGATACATAATCCAGTAATTCGCCATTCATGTCCAGTTCCAGCACCGTGTTCTCAAATGTTGGTGCTGCAGGATTGCTTTTCATGGCTTCAATTTCGGCTCTGGCTTCGGCTAAGGACACCTCTATAGCCGGAACATAGTGCTCCGTTTTAAACTGCGGAAAAGGTATCGCTTTCAAGCGATGGTCGTTGCTGCGTATCAGCAGAGGGTTTTGCTGTTCCATGTTCTTTCCTTTATGTAAGTTACTATTTGTATCCAATGATCTTGGAAGGGCTTAAAAGGTCAAATGGTTTTTTTTGGGTAGGTTGGAAGGTTGGAAGGTTGGAAGGTTGGAAGGTTGAATCCACGGTTTAACTCATATTTTTGCTGCCGAAGATATCTTGTTTTTCTACGAAGTTAGGAGCAGCAAAAATATAAGTCAAACACGCTCCAAGGGTGGTTCATCCAAACGAGCGATTTTGACTTAAAAATTTGCGTGCATTAGCAATGTGGACTATGCCACTTACTTGGGCAGCAAATTTTTGAGTTAAAACGCGGGCTACGCTCTTTCCATACAAAACGCGGGCTACGCTCATTTTCATACAAAACACTGGCTACACTCATTTTCATACATAACGCGGGCTACATCCCGTTATCGCGCAATCCACGGTTTAACTCATATTTTTGCTGCCAAAGATATCTTGTTTTTCTACGAAGTTAGGTGCGGCAAAAATATAAGTCAAACACGCTCCAAGCGTGGCTCATCCAAACGAGCGATTTTGACTTAAAAATTTGCGTGCATTAGCAATGTGGACTATGCCACTTACTTGGGCAGCAAATTTTTGAGTTAAAACGCGGGCTACACTAATTTTCATACAAAACACTGGCTACGCTCTTTTCATACAAAACGCGGGCTACATCCCGTTATCGCGCAATCCACGGTTTAACTCATATTTTTGCTGCCGAAAATATCTTGTTTTTCTGCGAAGTTAGGAGCGGCAAAAATATAAGTCAAACACGCTCCAAGGGTGGTTGGAGGGTAGAGGGTTATTAAGTCAAATTCGCTCTTATGCTATGCGTTTATTTGTTGGAATACCTCGCGGTTAACCTGGATAATGGTTTCCAGAGATGGATCGGTGATATTGGGATAACGGGAAAGGGCGGTTTCTACCAAAGGGCACATTGCCCGGAAGGGGATTTTACCTGTAATAAAAAGCTCTGAAGCTGCCTCCACTGCGGCGTTCATTACCGTGGGATAGATGCCTCCGCTATTTGCTGCTTGCAAGCCTAAAAAGAACAGAGGATAGCGCTCCGGCTCAATTTCACTGAAACTCAAGCGTGCCAGCTTGGTTAGGTCTGTTTGCACCAGTTCGGATTGCACACGCTGCGGGTAAGCAAGTGCGTACAGAATGGGCAGTTTCATATCCGGTGTGCTAATCTGAGCCAGTATCGAGCCATCGATAAACTCCACCAGCGAGTGAATGATGGATTGCGGATGGATAACTGCGGAAATACCGCTATAGGGCATACCAAACAGCCAATGCGCTTCGATTACTTCCAGCGCTTTGTTAAACATCGTGGCCGAATCCAGGGTGACCTTAGCGCCCATGCTCCAATTGGGATTAGTTAAAGCCTGCTGTGGAGTAATCTTGGCAAAATCGGCCAAAGGTAAATCCCTAAAAGCGCCACCGGAAGCGGTGAGATGCAAACGGCGGATTTCTGCATGTGGATGCCTACCAATAGCTTGAAAGATGGCGCTATGCTCGCTATCCACCGGAATGATTTCTGTGGCATATTGAAGCTTAGCAATCAAGTGTCCCGCCATAACCAGAGATTCTTTATTAGCCAAAGCCAGCCGCTTACCGCGCTGTAAAATGGCAAAGGTGCTGCGCAAACCAGCCGAACCGGTGATGGCATTTAGGCCTGTGTCGAAATCTTCGTAGCTCAGCACTTGCAGCAGCTCGCTTTCGCCAAAATAGAAGCTAAAATCGGGATTATTTTGCCTTATTTGTTGTTGTAAACCTTTGTCTTCTATACCGGTAAGAACAAGGCAGGGAACATGAAAGCGTTTGGCAATTGCTATCAGCTTGGGATAATCGCTATGGGCAGTGACAATAGAAAGATTAAAGTTCTGTTCGGCAATAACATCCAGGGTGGAAGTACCGATGGAGCCAGTTGCCCCTAACAGGGCTATTTTGTGGTTTACCACTGGTACGAAGCGGAAATGCGTTGAGAATATCCCAAGCCGTCAGGAGAATTGTTGCGGAAGGCGTAATTAAGCCCAAAATGCCTGTGTGCAACGGCAATACCGGCAGTGAAGGTATCAATATCGTAGCCTCCCAAAATCCGTAAGGCAGGTAAAGGCTGAATCGCTACTCCGGCATGAAAATCAGCGCTTAAAATGCCTGCTTCAACTGTGGCATCTCTATCTTCTGCCAGAACTTCCGTGCGCACAGCCAGATGCACGGGAACCTTTGCGATCGGGGTAAACTCGTAGCCCAGCTCCAGATCGAGATTGGGGGATACATTTTCATATTCTCCGCTTTCCCAGAGCACCTGCGTGGAAAAGAAATCCCTCAGATTAGCTCCCAACCTGGCTTTCTCGCTTAACTGCCATAAAACACCAAGATCGGCACCAAAAGCATAACCGCTATGGCTGGCAAGGCTGCGATAGGCAAGTTTTGGCGATAAACCCAAATAGAGATTGTCTTGAAGTTGCCTGGCAAGCCCGCCATAAAGGATAAAATCCTGGTTGCTGACAGTTTTCCAGACAATGGGACGGTTATCATTGCTGAGTGAATCAAGCGGGTTTTCCAGCTTGGTTAGCTTCACTTCGTCGATATCCAGATGGTTGATGATGATGGAGCTGTGGCTATCGGAACCCAGAATAAGGCTTAGCTGGTTTTGGTTTAGCAAGCCTTCAAAGTGCTGCGAACGCATCAGTTCTACCCCGCTGGAAGAAGCAATGCCTAAAAGTGCCGGATTCCACCATCCAGCCGCAAACGAAGCGCTGTAGGTAAGCCCGGTTCCGCCCATCGCCGTGGAAATAACTCCGGGGCTGATGGCAAAGATCTCACCCGCATATTTAGTAGCCCCTAAAGGCATAACTATAAGCAGCAGGACAAGGATTAGTGGGAAGAATTTCATACATTTCACCTTAATTACAATATAGTCCAATTCTTGAGTTTTGTAAAATGAAAAATGTGCGGGGGAAAAGATGGTGGGCCCAGAGGGAATCGAACCCCCGACCAACCGGTTATGAGCCGGTAGCTCTACCAAACTGAGCTATAGGCCCCCAAACATTGCTTCGCATGCACGAAAACCAAGGGGGCTGTTTTCGTCAAGAGAAATTGCACAGGCATTTAAGTCTTGTCACGACACTCGCATCGTGAGCGGTTTCAGCAAGACAAAAACAGGGAAATATGTAACTTTGGCATAATATGTGCTTGATATTATAAACAGAAATGTCAACCGTGATTAGGTTATTTATGATTAAATGATAAAATGAAACTGAGGTGGCTATGAAGCACGTTGTTTTCTGTATTTTGTTTTTTGCCTTGATTAGTGTCTGCTTAGCGCTACAGGTTCCGGTTAGTGACTGCCCTGTGATAACAGACACCAATCTGATAAGTGGTTTTTTGCGCGTTACCCCTGAAGATAAGGCAGCCGAAACCTTGCCCACAAAGGTCTGGATGTGGCAGGATGAGGATATCCTGCATGTGCAGCTTGATTGCGAAATTGATTCCACTTTCGTAGCGGGTAAAATTACCACCAGGGACGTCACTTGTCAGGCGGATTACATCCGCTTTCAGCTTGTTACCATCCCTGATGCGTATTTTTCCTATATCTATTTTGCCTTCCCGTTGGGGAATTTGGTGGATGGAGCACGTACAGCAAATGCTGCAGATTTAGCCTTTAACAGCACGTACAACTACACCAGCAAGTATAGTGACAAGCTGTGGCAGATACACTATCAAATACCCTTGGGTGAATTGCGCTTTAAGCAGCAGCTCCCCTATCGCTGGAAGATTATTATTACCCGCTCCCACAAAGAACGTAACGAAGCATATAACCTCCCCTTTGTAACAAACGATATGAAAAACGACTATTTCAGTAAAGCTTATGATATCGAATTGAGCCAGCCGATAAAACGGAGCCTGGGTGTTTCGCTGCGGCCATATTTGGTAAAAAGCTATGATCTGATAGAGAAAACGGATAGCTTCGATCCGGATAAAATCGGCTTGGATGTAACTATGAATCCAGGGCAGCGTACACGCCTGAAACTTAGCATGAATCCCGATTTTTCGGATACTCCCCCGGATTATGCAGCCGATAACTATAATAGCAAGTACCCGCCCTATTACCAGGAGAACAGGTTTTTCTTCACAGAGGATATCGATGCCTTTGGGGTAGGCAGCACAGTATTCTATTCTCGCAGAATTGTTCAGCCCCGCCTTGCTTTTAAAGCTACGGGCAACACGCGTAATTTTAACTGGGGTGTGCTTAGCGCTTTCGACAAAGAAATCCGGGGAGATTATGGCTTGATAAACCGGGATGACTACTTTCAAGTGCTTTCCTTCATTCCCACCAGCAAAAAGTTGAGGCTGGCAAATGCCGTGGTTAGCCGCATGAATGATGGCTATTACAACCATGTGTATAGCGGAAATTATAGCTGGGAGATTATTAAAGATATTACCCTTACCAGCAACCTATTGGGCAGCATCCGCAAAAATGAAGCAGAATCAGATGAACAGACGGAAGGCTACCGTGGCAGCTTGCAACTGAACACTTTTCCCGGAGAATGGAATGCTTATGCCTATTACGGCGTCGTTTCCAAAGATTTGGCCTGTGATGCAGGCTACCTGAATCAGAAAAACTTCCAAAATTACGGTGGGTCTGTGGGTTGGGACAAAGACGAAAGCAAGGATTACATAACCTATCAAGGTGCAAGCATCTGGGGAGGAAAAACCGAATACTTTGATGATGGGGGCACGGAATTTGATGCCGGAGCCAATTATTATATCAATCTGCGTCCCGAATATGGCTTTGACACCAACGTGGCTATGGGTTCTGAACAAGATGATCTGGGTTATAGCCATGATAACTGGGGCGCTGATTTTAAAGTGTTTTGTGATAAATTGAGTGCCTTCAGCGTAAGCGGCTATTATTCCCGCAGTAATGTGCTGGTTTATGATCTGTACGATACCTTCGACAAGGATTACTTTTCCCTAAATCTGTGGGGCGATCTCACCAAAACATTCTCCTACGATGTTTCGGGTTCTTTGTCGGACTTTCACTACCCCAAGAACAATATAGTTACCATTGATACACTCAGTTTTCCCGTAACTCTGGATAACCGCTATGCCATCATCAACGGCATCATAATCTTCACGCCAAGCAGAACATTGCGCTTTTCCGGAGGAATCAGTATGGATACCTACGAAAGTGAAGATGTTTATGCCCATACGAACATCTATGGCAATCTGCGCTATGAATTTAAGCCGGATTATTTTCTGTATTTGGGCTATAGCACCAGGCAGTTTCAAGATGAGAAATCCCTGTATGCAAGCCCCATGGGGCACTTTGTGAAAAACAGCGCTAATGCCTATGTGAAGGTGAGTATCAAAATCTGAGCCATAGCCTGCCAATCCAAAAGCAATGTATTAGTAATGTGGCATACCTATGCTACGTTTAGGGAATTGTGTGAAAACTGCAAAACCTTCTTTCATTCCCGCGGAGGCGGGAATCCAGCCCTGATGAATCCCGTTAGGGATGACACAAATAAAGCATTGATATATATATGATTATCTTCCGTTCTTACAGAACTTGCAAATGGGCTGGATTCCTGCCTCCGCAGGAATGACAAAAAGTTTTCACACAAGCTCCTCCGCAGGTATGATAAAACGTTTTCGCACAAGCTCGTAGGCAGGAATGACAGGGAAAAATGGGAAAATGCCAGCGGGTGTATATGCTTTACAAATCTGCAATCTGGCGCATCAAAACCAGTTTGTACCCCAGCCAGGTTGTAACGAAGAATTTTGTTTGGGAGGGAGATATTAAAGCTTATCAGGATGATACCAAGATTCGTGGTATTGCAGATTTCGTGTGGCTTTATCTCTTTTTCTACGTGGTTGGCGTAACGATCTTGGCTTTTTCCACTAACCCAGCCACTGGTACTCTCTTTTCAATCCGAGATGCGATGTTTGAATTTGCCTCGTCCCTTAGCACTGTGGGACTATCTATTGGAGTAACCACAACCGCAGCTCCAGGCCTGGTAATCTGGACTGAATCAATCGGAATGTTGCTTGGCCGCTTGGAATTCTATGTAGTGTTCCTTGCGCTGATCAAGATAGGCAAAGATGTTTCGCAACGCTATAGCCGATAAGAAGATATCATAATTGTTGCTTAGTATGCCAATCCTGCGTCATCGGATTTCCGGGCAAAAAAAAGTGGCTCCGAAAGAGGGATTCGAACCCCCGACCTAGTGGTTAACAGCCACCCGCTCTACCGCTGAGCTATTTCGGAACGCATTGTGAGTGCAAAGTCTCTGGAGGCTGCAAAACTGTCAACCAGAAATTTTACAGGCATTCCCCCATTTTTTCCTGTCATTCCTGCGGTGGCAGGAATCCAGCCCATTTATAAGATCTAAGAACAGAAGATAGATGTCTATACTGCAACGCTTTATTTGTGTCATCCCTAATGGGATTTATCAGGGCTGGATTCCCGCCTCCGCGGGAATGACAGAAGGTTTTGCAGTTTTCACACAAGCTCCTACGCAGGAATGACAATGATAGAACGGAAACAAAGGAAAAAATGGGGGAATGCCTGGAAATTTTACAGATGGTTCTGCAACTGGAAACTTGTGGTTTCGGCAATATTGTCTTTTAGCAGGGTGTAGATCTTTGCAGGCTCTTCATAAGCCAGCAGTTTAGCCAATAATTTTGGCTTCCGCAAGATAGCAGTAAGGCTTTGCATAAGCTGCAATTGTGTTTCCGGTTTATCGGCAGGGGTTAATACAAGGAATACCATTTGCACCCTATGCCCATCAGGGCTATCCCATTCGATGCCATTAGCCGGTTTTACCACAAACAGCTTAGCTTTGCTTAGTCCTTCTATATGTGCATGTGGAAAAGCAAGCCCTCTGCCTATGGCTGTGCTCATCTGTTCTTCGCGGCTAAGCACTTCACGGCGCAGATAGGATTCTTCGATACCTATTTGCGTGGCCACATTACCGATAAGCAAATGCAGCAGCTCTGTCCTGGTGGTAGAGCTGCTGTCCAGCATTACATTATCTTTGCCAAAGATCAGTTTAACCAGGTCTTTACGCAATTGTTTTAGGGCAATGGAAAGCCAGGGACCAAAGACAATTGTGGACAATATCGCAGCCGTTACTATGCTGACAAACACTTTTTCTGTGATCAATTTAGCATTTAGAGCCAGCATGGCGATCACGATATGCATTTCTCCTCCGGGTGTATGAGCTATGGCAATAGTTTTCAAATTCTGTTTTGCCTGTTTTGCCCATTTTGCCCCAACCCATGCTCCTAAAAACCGGGAACTAACTCCTATGATAAATATCAGGCTAACCAATGCCCAATCCAGATTGGCAAGAATATCAATCTCCAAACCAATCTTGGCAAAAAAGATGGGTACAAATATGGAATAAACCATGCGATGGATAGTATTCCTGTCCTGTTCGGTGATGTGTTTTGCCTCTCCTACCACGATACCCGCAATAAAGAAGCCAAACAGAGAATGAATCCCTATCTTCAGGGTTATAGCTCCGAACAGCATCCCGATTACCACGATAAAGGTGGTTTTATAGCCTGTTTCAGCACCCAACCTTGTGTGAATAAACGTAACAGCTTTATCCACCACCCGCCTCAGTAGGGTTAAACTAACAAGGGTAAAGATCAGCGTAAATCCCACAAGTTTTACAACAAACACCGTCTCTACTTTGCCATACGAAAACACCCCCAAAATTATCGTGAACAAAACCCACCCCACGATGTCGTTCAGGGTTAAAGCCGAAACTACCAGAAAGCCTACATCGGTGTTAATAACTCCCAATTCATTCAGACCTCTAATGGCGACTGGCAGAGCGCTTATCGTCATAATTGCGGCAATAAACAGCGAAAATATGATGCGCTGAGTGGGATCGATAAGATAATGAGAGGGCAAAAACATGAGAACGCTAAAACTAAGAACTATGGGGATTGTAAGATCGGCAAAACTAAGCCTAATTGCGTTTCCTCGCTGTTTCCACACCCGTGAAAAATTGATATCCAGCCCCGTTTCCATCAGCAGAAACAGATTGCCGAACCAAGCAACAGTCCCCAACATTGCCCATTGCACAGCTTCGTCCGGAAATATGCTTAGCTGTAATTCTGGGGCATATCTTCCGAAGATTGCAGGCCCCAGAAATAAACCAACTAACACATCACCTGTTATGGTAGGCTGTTTCATCTTTTCAAATAGCAAACCCACCAGTTTACATGCACCCAAAAGTAGAGCAAACTGGATTAGAAAGATCATTAAATGATGTTCGCTGATATGCTCCATGTAAACCTCATTAAAACAATGCTGACATGTACTTTAACTGTTGTAAATCCAGTGGAGACGGGAATCACAGGATGTTACACAGCTTAAAATCCCGTTCCTCCATATTCCTTAGCCAATTATTTCGTAGATAAGCTCTTGTTTTCCCTTGGGGATTTCGTTAATCTTGTAAGCATCCTTGATAAGCTGCGCTACCTCAACTGCTTGTGGCAGCGTGGCTGCATGCACTTCTCCAATTTTCTGGCCAGTAACAATTTGGTCGCCAATTTTGGGATAGAGCAAGGCTCCGGCACCGTAATCTATGGTATCAGTCACCTGCATGCGTCCGGCTTTGATGCGAACCAACGCATAGCCGATAGCCCGGGAATCAATTGCATGCACATAACCATCCTGATCTGCTATAATGGGAGCAACTGCAGGTGCCTTGGCAAACAGCGAATAATCCTCTATAACCTTTGGGTTACCCCCTTGGGCGATAATAATTTCCCGGAATTTCTCTATGGCTTTTCCGCTTTTCACGCTATCGTCGATCATCAGTTTGGCTGCCTCAAATGTTTCTGCTTTGCCACTCATGATCAGCATTTGTGCGGTAAGCGCAGTTGTAAGTTCATATGTATCAGGCAGGTAATGGCCTTTTAAGTATTCAATTGCCTCTATCATCTCCAGTGCGTTACCAACCGCATTGCCCAAAGGCGAATTCATGTTGGAAAAAACCACGCTTACTTGCTGTCCAAAAGTGTTACCGGTATTGATTAGCAGTTCTGCCAGCTCTTTAGCGCGGCGCACATTGGGCATAAAGGCTCCGCTACCCACTTTTAGATCTATCACCAGATACCGCGTGCCTTCGGCGATTTTTTTGCTCATGATGCTGGCGGTAATCAGGCCAGGGCTTTCCACCGTGGCAGTTACATCGCGTAGGGCATAGATACGTTTATCTGCAGGCACCAGCTCAGCAGATTGGCCAACCAAGGCATAGCCATGTTTTTCCACCATGGTCTTGAAATCCTGCATGCTAAAGGCCGTCTGAAAACCCGGAATGGATTCCAGTTTATCCAGCGTGCCACCGGTATGGCCAAGTCCACGGCCTGAAATCATCGGCACAGTTAACCCCAGTGCAGCAGCAATGGGAGCCAGCATCAGGCTAATTTTGTCGCCAACACCGCCAGTGGAATGTTTATCGGCAACCGGCAAATCAGCCCCGAAGAAGATGGTTTTTCCGGAACTAAGGTAACTTTGGGTAAGAGCATTTATTTCAGTGCTTTCCATGCCTTGAAAGTAGCAAGCCATCAGCAGGGCACTCATTTGGTATTCGGCAATTTCGCCATTCAAATAGCCATCTACGAAAAAGCTTACTTCCTCTGGGCTTAAAATGTTGCCATCCCGCTTTTTAAGTAGTAGTTCCACAGGGTTAAATTTATGCATTATTTCCTCTTAATTAGTAATCAATTTAGCGCGAATGTAGCCGCTGAACATATCCATCATCCACACCACCAGGGCTATAAGCCACATAATAAGCCCCACATTGCGCCACGCAAGCATTTGTTGCTGTTGATACAAAGCAAGGCCTATGCCACCACCTCCCACAAAACCTACGATTGTGGCCATGCGGACGTTTATATCCCATCTGTAAATAGTAAACGCCAAATATGGCGCAAGTATCTGCGGGGCAACGGCATAACGCCATACTTGCAGGGTGGAAGCACCCGTGGCTTTAATTGCTTCCACGGGGCCGGGATCGATGTTTTCGATCTGTTCGCTGTAAAGCTTGATTAGGGCGGCGATGGAATGAATCCACAAAGCCAGCATGCCGGCAAAGGGTCCAATCCCTACCCACACGCAAAAGATGATAGCCCACACGATTGCTTCTATGCTGCGAAAAATAGTGGATACAGTGCGTATGCCCACATAGGCAAGTTTACCCCAAAAGCTGCTGTACATCAGGTTCTTAGCCGCAAAAAAGGACAGCACAAAGGCAAAAGGTATGGCAAAAACAGTAGCCAGCAAAGCCAAATATATCGTCTCCGTGAGGGCAGCCAGCATTGGCACCAGTTCCTGGGGGTTGGGGCTGAAAATACCGGATAGAATACTGCGGGTGTTGACCGCCTGGGTGAAAAACGCCAAAGGCTTCACTTCCACAATCATCCAAGCCATCACCAGGCTTATCCCTATGCCCAGCCACAGCTCGTATTTCCAAAAAGAACCGCGGGACTGCGGATCCACTACTTTAGCACCCAGATTACCCTTTACAAATAGCAAAGTAAAGGCAATAAACGCAGGCGCAACCAGGATCACCAGGCCACAAACCGGAAGCTCTGCCAGCCGCAAAACAAACCAGCTAAGGCAAGCAAAAATGTATAGCCAGAGTGTGTATTCGATACCTAAAATTTTAATATTTCTCATAACGGTGCAAGTTTCGCAAACGGGGGGCTGGGAGTCAAGCAAAAAAGCGCTAATTGGCATATACACGGCTTGGGAGAGGGGCTGTTTTTAAGTTTTCTTGCGTTCCATTTATACCTTCCTTGCTCGCATTACGCTATCATTGCCCTTCCATTGTGGATGGCATGGACAATGCATAGCCAATGCTATGGGAATGCAAGCAGGGAGAAACCTTGTTGTTTGCAGGCAGATCATCAAAGCTGGGGAATGACAATAAAACAGATTTTACAAAGAGTAAAAGAGTAAAAGAGCTAAAGAGAAAAGAGACTTGCTGTCATACAGTTATTCCCCGAAGACACCAAAAGCACTAAAAAGGGGAAACACGCAATGAGATTAGAGCAGTTCTACAAAGCTAAAAAACGTTACCCAAAATTAGCAGAAACGATAAGTAAAAAAAGGGAGCAAAAAATGCAGTAACTACCCCAATTGCGAAAATTAACAGATAGCTTGGTTGGGAGAGTTCGGTGTATTCAGCTGGGAAGAAGCAACTTAAATCCCGATAGGGATTTTATAGTAGATTTGGAATGTTCCAAAAACTTAGTAATTGTGAATTGGCAAAACCTCGCCCACTTATGCTCCACTACCGTAAAGAAAGCACAGCATAGCTTGGCTGGGATTATTGAACAGTCTCCATTAAAAACAACTTAAAATCAAGAAATAGTTCTTGACAGAGAGAACAACCTGGTTATTATGTCCATAGAGCAGGTAAATCCTGGGGAACCTTGGTGTTATTCCATAAGCATATTGTAAATATGCAGGTCCCAGGGGCTGCTTTTTTTATTATGGTGGATGATGAATATTTTCTTTGATGAAAGTGGAGACTTGGGCTTTTCAGATAGTTCTTCACGTTATTTATGCTTAGCTTTCTTACAGATTCCTGATTCCAAACGGATGCTTACCAAACGCATTGTAAAGGGTTTGTACCGCCACGTGTTGGGTAATCTTTGGGATAAGAGTAAGCCCCGTGGTGGGGCCGACGAACTAAAGGGATCAACTCTGTCCCTTGATAACAAGCAGTATTTCGCAGATAAAGTTAAGAATCTCCTCGCCAAACACAGTGATATCAAACTTTACAGCATCATAGCATACAAACCCAATGTTCAAGAACATCTTCGTAAAAGCCCCAACCTTCTTTACAACTATATGGCCGGGCTTATACTCCCAAAACATGTCCCACTATCTGAGCCACTTAATTTGCATCCAGACAATAAATCCATCAAAGTAGGTTCTGCCAATAGCTTCTCAGATTATATTGAGATAAAACTGCGCTATGAGCATAATGTTGCCGGAGACATAACTGTTTGCTATTGTAATAGCGAGAATGATCTGAATATCCAATTTGTAGATATAATTACCAATATAGTATTCCGGCATTATGAAAGAGGAGAAAACACAGTTTACAAGATTCTTTCTTCTTCTATAAGTCAAACCAAACTGTACTTTGATTAAAGATTGTTGCGCAAGATCTATTGCTCCCCCGGTTTTGCAGAAGCCATGTTCATGTTGGTAGTCTGATAGGGTTTATTAACTACAATGTGAAACCCTGAATAATCCCAAGTGATTGCACTCAAATGGTGACTTCCGGTGGCTAAAGCACACCGCCTATCTTCTTACACATCTTAGCTTAACACTCATGTGAATGATTGGTACTCTACACAACAAAACACAATCTTTGTATAGCGCAGCTTAACTCTTAACTGGAAAATGTAGGAACGGCGTCCTACACTACAATATCTTCGGCCTTGGCGCAGCTTAATTCTTAATTCTTAATTCCTCCATCTCACCTGCCAAAGGCTCTCACTTGCTTTAGCTCTCACTTGCTTTAGCTCTCACTTGCTTTAGCTCTCACCCGCCCAGCCGATTTCCCTTGACTTTTTTCCCGATCCGTTTATCTTAAGAATAAACAATAATTATTCTGTTTCCAAGGAGGAAAGATGGCAGTATTCTCAGTAAATGAAGTAATCGAAATGGCTGTTCAGATCGAAAAGAACGGCTATGCCTTTTATCATGAGGCATCCAAGCGTAAAGATCTGGACGCCAAAGCAGTGAAGTTTATCGAGTTTTTAAGAGATCAGGAATTGAACCACGAAAAGACATTTTTAAATCTACGCGGTGAAAATGATATGGATGTCCTTAGTTTATCTCAGGATTGGGATCTCGTAGCCGAATACCTGAAAACCATTGTAGATGGGCGTATTTTTAACAGCGAGCATTCCGCCATTCAGATGGCTGTGACGGCCAAAAACCTGATGGAAATAGTGGAAAACGTCATTACTTTCGAAAAAGACACCCTGCTCTATTTCCATGCCCTTGCCGATAACATCACCAATCCCAAAACTAAGGATATTTTGCGTAGCATCATCAACGAGGAAGTATCCCACGTGCTGAAGCTAAACGATTTCAAGAAAACGCTGGCGTAAGCAATTTCTTTTTGTGAAGCCTAAGAAAAAACATAAACGTAGCGCCAAATGGATGATAACAGTCTGTTTGGCGCTATTGATAATTCTTATTCTGGTATATAATCCCGTTTCAGTGCGGGTGATGACGGTTGGCGTGGCAGTATATTATGGCCTTGATCCGGGGATATTTTACCGCTTGATCCGCAGCGAAAGTTCGTTTCGCAGTTTTGCCATCTCCAATGCTGAGGCCATAGGTTTGGGGCAGTTGCGCGAGTCCACTGCGTTTTACATCCATAAGAATCATAAGCGTGGATTGCTTTTTGTCCCTTTTTACAACCTTAAATTGGCAGCTAAGTATGTGTTGTACCTAAGGGGAAGGTATAACGGAAATTGGAGCTTAACTCTGGCAGCCTACAATTGGGGAGAAACAAACGTATCCAAACGCATTTCGGGGATGAAAATAGAGCCGGATAAGAACTACCAATACCGCTTCAAAGACATCCCGGAAACCTACAAATACATCGATAAAATCCTTAGCCCCAAAAATAAGGCTTGACGAGAATCACCCCTTCAAAAACATTAAGAGCAGAATTCATCTCAGGAGTTACTTATGTTGCGTAACCAAAGCGGAATCTCGGTATATACTGTGCTCAGTATAATCCTTTTCGTTGCCTTGGTATTTATCTTGGCAGTGCCTAATTTCTATAATCTGGATAAAGAAAAGAACGTGGAAGATTGCATCAATAACATGAAGCAAATCTGGGTGGCAACCACAGACTATGTGCGGGATACCAAAACCGATTTTAACGGTGACCTTAACCTGCTGATTACCACCCCCAAAGCTCAGGACCCTAAAAACAAATACTTGCCAGCCTTGCGTTATTGCCCCGAAACCAGCCGCCAGAAAACAGAGTATATTGTTTATGGCAAATATGTTACCGAACAAATCGGTACGGAAACCAAGCAAAATATCGGTGTGATTATTCTCTGCCCCAATTTGGGTAAGTTTCACAAACATTTCATACCCAAAGCTTTCTATGAAAATATGGATCCCACCCAGTTGCAGAACTATATGATTGAAGATATGGATTACATCGATCAGGAAACCGGTTCAAACGGCGCCCGTAAAGATGAACTGCTGAAAAAATATGTGGAAATCTGGAAAACAGACGCCAATGCTTTTGCCAAACAGATCGGAAGA
>JAVEUB010000248.1:0-4352 GCA_034005785.1 Cloacimonas sp. (SeqCode)
GCGGAGTATCTTACTTCTACAATGTTACCGCGCTAAATCCAAGCGGCACGGAAAGCAGTTTTTCCAATTCGGTTAGCGTCACGATTCCCATTTTGCCTGCCGTACTGCTCTCTCAAGGCTTTGAAACATGCAGCAGCTTTAGTGCCCATATACCAGGCTGGCAGATTCTAAGCCAAAATGTATCACCTGCCTGGGCTTGGAACGAGATCAGCTATCCGCATGAAGGAGAGGCACTTGGCTGGATCACTTTTGCTCCAGCGGAAACAAGCCCGCCCCTGCTTGGGCATGCGCCCTATAATGGCTCCAAAATGCTGCTGGCGATGAGCAGTTTAAGCCCGCCTAACAACGCTTGGCTGATCTCTCCGGCGATAAATTTGGGTACTGATGGCAGTTTATCCTTTTTTGCCCGCTCCGCCTATGCCGATTATGGTTTGGAGCGCTTAAGGGTGTTAATCTCTGTAACCGATGCTGCTCCTGCTTCGTTCAGTGCAATAAGTTTGGGGGAATACCTTACCGTTCCGATTGGCTGGACCATGTATAATTACGATATTTCGCACTATGGTAATCAAAGAGTGTATCTGGCTTGGCAATGCGTATCAGTAGATGCTTTTGCCCTTTTTATGGATGCAATTCAGGTACGCAGCGTGGGTGGCTCCGTAGCTGTGGAAGATGCATATTTACCAGCAACTTGCTTCCGTAATTTTCCCAATCCGGCGAAGGGACATTTCAAGCTTGAAAGTGGTGCCAAAGCCCCTTTTAGCTTTGAACTGTTCGATCTGAAAGGGCGTAAACTGTATGCCAGCAAGGATATAGATGCCTTCGACAGCAGCACTCTTGGCACCGAGCTTGCTGCAGGTGTATATCTGATCCGCATTTCTGCGCAGGGGAAAAGCCAAGTGCTTAAACAGGTGATCCTTAAGTAAGATGCAGCAAGGCGGCATTAACGATTTTATCCAGGCTTTTCAGGCGGACGCACGGTTTCAGAAAACAATCGTGGCTGTGGACATGCAAGAACCCAAACTTGCGGAAGTAGCAGCATACCCCTCAGCGCTGTTGCCACCCATTACCAAACTCTTTACTGCACAGGGAATTGCGCTGCCCTACAGCCATCAGGCGGAAGCCTTGCAAGCTATTCTGGAGGGGCAAAATGTGGTAATCAGCACCGGGGTTGCCAGCGGTAAAAGCCTATGCTATCAAGCGGCTATCCTGAACAAGCTTTTGGCACAGCCTAAGAGCCGCGCTTTGCTGCTTTTCCCTACCAAAGCTCTGGCACAAGATCAGGCGCAGAAAATGCAGCAGCTTACCGTGGCGCTGCACAAACAAACCCCCCATCTGCCTTCTCTATATAGCGGAATTTACGATGGCGATACCCCCAGTGAAATCCGCGGCAAATTGCGCAAGCAAGCGCAAATTCTGTTTTCCAATCCGGACATGCTGCATCTGGGTATTTTGCCACATCACAGCTTGTGGAGCGGTTTTTTTAGCCAGCTTAGCTATGTGGTTATCGACGAAGTGCATATCTACCGCGGAGTATTTGGCTCGCACTTTGCCAATGTGTTGCGCCGTTTGAAACGCATCTGCAAGGTCTATGGTCGCAAACCGCAATTTATTTTTACCTCTGCCACTTTGGCAAATGCGCGCGACTTAGCAGAAGCCCTTGCCGAAGAGACAGTTAAGCTTATCGATAATGATGGCTCTCCGCATGGACAGCGGCATTTCTATATCTGCAATCCACCTATGGTAGAGTCCTCTTTGGGCATCAGACGAAGCTCTACTATGGAAGTTAGCACTATCGCCAAACGCTTTCTGGATACGGGCTTGCAGGCAATTCTGTTTTCCGAAACCAGGCGCAGCGTGGAAACTCTGCTGCTTTACATGGGTGGAGACAAACGTACCAAAGAACTGGTGCGCAGCTATCGGAGCGGTTATCTTGCCGCTGAAAGGCGACAGATTGAAGGCGAATTGCGCCAGCAACAGGTGTCTATTGTTATCTCTACCAATGCTTTGGAGCTTGGAATAGATATTGGTGGTTTGGATGCAGTGTTCCTGAATGGCTACCCCGGCACTATTTGTGGCACACGCCAGCAAGCTGGCAGGGCAGGACGCAAAGGTAATACGGCTTTGTGCATCATGGTGGCAAGCTCCAATCCGCTGGATCAATACATCTGCCAGCATCCGGAATTCCTGTTCGGCACCAATCCGGAGCAGGCTTTGATAGACCCCAATAACAGCGAAATCTTGCGTATGCAGTTGCTCTGCGCCATCTCCGAAATGGCTTTGCAAGAGGGCGAAAGCTTTGGTTCTCTGGCTGCGGAAAACTATTTTGGGCATGTGCAAAGCCTTGTGGATGATGGGCTTGTGCATCGGGGTGCAAAGCACGTGGCAGGTATTACGGGCAAATATCCTGCGGCTGATGTGTCACTACGTAATGCGGCAAATCAATTCCAGCTTCTGGCTGGGGAAGATCTTATCGGCTGGGTGGATTCGGAAAGCGTGAATTGGATGACTCATCCCCAAGCCATATATCTGCATCGGGGAGAGACGTTTATCGTGCAAGCGCTGGATTATCAGCAGAGTAGGGTGCTGCTGGAGCCGATTGTGTCAGATTATTACACGCAAACCATTCAACATACGGATATTAGCCTGGATGAACTGCTGCAATTGGAGCATGTTACCGGTGGTAAAAAGCATTTTGGCAAAGTTACCGTTACCCGCACGATTCTGGGCTTTAAGAAAATGCGCTTTCACTCCCTGGAAATCCTGGGACAGGAAACGTTGGATTTGCCGCCAAGTGCCTTGCATACTGAAGCTTGGTGGATTTCACTTGGGCAGGATGTGGTGGAGAAAATCCGCGCGAAAGGGCTGTGGAATAACGATCCTATAGATTATGGGGAAGGCTGGAAAGTGCTATCCGATACCATTCGCAAGCGAGATCTGCAGCGCTGCCGGAATTGCGGAATTACCGCTGAGCTTGACGTTCATCATATTGTTCCTTTCCGCATGTTTGCAGATCCTGCTGCAGCCAATGAGCCGGATAACTTGATAAGTTTGTGCCCCCGTTGCCATCATCTGGCTGAACTGCGAGTGCATATTCAAAGCGGGATGGCGGCTCTGGCTTATGTAATTGGGAATCTTGCCCCGTTCTTCGTGATGTGTGCCCAAAAAGATATTGGTGTGCACAGCGAAGATAAATCTCCCCTGGCTATGGGTGCACCGGTTATTGTGGTTTACGATAACGTTCCGGGCGGAATTGGCCTTAGCCGGAAACTGTACGAACTGCACGACCGCCTGCTGTATGCAGCCATGGATAGGGTTACCCATTGCTCCTGTGAAAGCGGTTGCCCTGCCTGTGTGGGACCCGTTGCAGAAAACGGACTGGGTGCAAAAGAAGAAGCCATCGCTATCTTGCAAGAACTGCTGTAAGCCGTAGTGTATGCTGCCAATCCTTCACATGGGGAAAGTGGAGAGTGGTGAGTGGTGAGTGGTGAGTGGTAAGTGGTGAGTGGTGAGTGGGGTCTATACTGCTGAGTTACAGTGTTTTGCTGCGAAGATAGTGGCAGTTTCGGTCATCTTTTTTTTTAACCACAGAGAAAAGCGGAGAAGTAAAGAAGAGAAAAGCAGAGAAACAACTGTGAAAACTGCGTTTTCGCTACTGAAGATGAAAATATATACCTCTAATTGTAGGGGCGGGTTGCGCTCGCCCAAGGTAAGCAAAATAATTCATTATCAGGTAAATATAGGCAAAAAGAGAAATAAAAGGCAGTACGCTTTGTAAGACGATAGGCGGTGTGCTTTAGCCAAACCGGAGATCGTCTTTTCCTTCAATCCTACCGCGTAAACTGTGGCTAAAGCACACCGCCTATCTTCTTTATCCGAAACCTGTATCCTGTCCCCTGAAACCTGTCACCTGAAACCTGAAACCTGAAACCTCACGCGAGTCCCATCGGGACGGAATTTAGATAGCAAACTGTAAATACCCATATTTGCTTTCACCATAAAAAAAGGGTGAAGCCGAAGCTTCACCCTTATCTTGATGTGGCTTAAGCCACAGAATTTAGTGATTATGGAAGGGCGATCACACGGTAGAATTTTTTGTCTGCGGAAGCAGCGATTGTACATGTCGTATCTGTGTTAATGGCATCAGTTTCAGTAATCCAGTCAATATCGGCAGCATAGGGATCACTGCTGGATTGAACCAGATAAGTTGCTGCACCAGTGATGGCTTCCCAATTCAAAACAACGTTTGTACCACTCTGAGTAATCAAGACTACAGGAGGCTCAAGAGTTCCGCCTGCTGCCTCGAAATCTGCAAGGAAGCGAGGGCTGAACTGCATATCAGCGTTATATTGACC
>JAVEUB010000249.1:0-1573 GCA_034005785.1 Cloacimonas sp. (SeqCode)
GTTTCGTCACAGCTTTGCCACGCATCTTTTGGAAGGCGGAGTGAACCTCCGAATCGTGCAGGCTCTTTTGGGGCATGCCAGTATCGACACCACACAGATTTACACGCATGTGGATATGCGCCGACTAATTGAAACTCACGCTCTATACCATCCAAGAGCATAAGATTTAGGTTTTAGGGGTTAGGGATTGCATCCCACCTAAAAGTGTAAACCCTAAAGGTTTAGTTAAAAAGGAGATACAATGAGATTCATCAAACTGATTATTGCTTTGCTACTGATCACTTTTACCCTCAGTTCTTGCAAGCAGAAAGAAACACCTGCTAAGCCCTTGGAAAAAGTAACAATAACCCTGGATTGGACACCAAACACTAATCACACAGGGCTTTACGTTGCCAAAGAACTTGGGTATTATAGTGCTGAGGGTTTGGATGTGGAAATCCAGCAACCAGGCCAAGGTGTAACCGATCAAATCGTAGCAGCCGGTAAAAGCCAGTTTGGCGTAAGCTATCAGGAAAACGTGATCCGTGCTCGTAGCGAAAATATCCCGTTGGTATCCATCGCAGCTATAATCCAGCATAATACTTCTGGTTTTGCTTCCTTAAAACCTGCAGGCATTAACAGCCCTAAAGATTTTGCCGGTAAACGTTATGGCTCTTGGGATTCTCCTTCCGAGCAAGCAATACTAAAGACGATTATGGCGAAGAACCAGGCAGATTATGCCGCGATTACAACCATTTCTGGCGTTTACGATTTCTTCTCTACCATCGGTAAAGATGCCGATTTTGAGTGGATTTATTACGGTTGGGATGGCGTGGAAGCCCAGCGTAGAGGCATAGAAATCAATTACATCCCGTTAAAAGACCTCGATCCTGTTTTTGATTATTACACACCAGTGATCATCACTAACGAAAAACTATTAGCAGATAACCCCGACTTAGCAAAGAAATTCATGACCGCAACCGCAAAGGGTTACGAATACTGTATTAGCAACCCCAAAGAGGCGGCGGATATCCTGATGAAACAGGTTCCCGAGCTAAATGCCGACCAGGTTAAGCTAAGCATGGACTTTCTTGCCAAAGAATATCAAGCCGATGTTTCGCAGTGGGGGTATCAGAAAAGTGAAGTCTGGCAGCGTTTTAGCGACTGGATGTATAAAGAACGCCTTATCCCCGTAGCAGTAGAGATCGATAAATCTTTCTCCAACCAATACTTACCCCAGAAATAATGATACTTCATCCTGAACCACCGAAACCAAGCCTGCTAAGCGCAACAGGTATTAAGAAATCCTTTCTCTTTCGCGGAAGTGTTTCCATTGTGCTGGATAAGGCAGATTTTCAGGTTAATCAGGGTGAATTTGTAAGCATTATTGGGCCCAGCGGCTGCGGAAAGAGTACCTTTCTGGAGTTGCTGGCTGGCATCAGTAAGCCGGATAAGGGGCAAATCAGCTTTAATGGAGAAGATATTACCGGCAAAACGGGCATGCTGGGCTATATGCCACAGGATGATTTGCTTTTTCCCTGGCTGGATGCTACGCAGAACATCTTGCTGCCTGTTAGGGTAAAAAATGGCAACC
>JAVEUB010000249.1:1583-4350 GCA_034005785.1 Cloacimonas sp. (SeqCode)
ACTAAAATAGCTAAGCTTACCCCCCTGTTTGGCTTACAAGATCATGCACGGCATCTCCCCCATCAACTTTCAGGGGGCTTACGGCAACGCGTTGCTTTGCTGCGCACCTACATGAGCAGTGCCAGCCTGTTGCTGCTGGACGAGCCTCTGGCGAATCTGGATTCTTTGACCCGCACGCAACTGCAAGCCTGGCTGAAAGATATCGTGCATACCCTGAAGCTCACAGTGGTTTTGGTTACTCACGATATTGACGAAGCGATTCTGCTCTCCGACCGCATTGAACTGATGAGCAAAGACCCCGGCACCTTCACCCAAAGCATTGATATTGCAGGTATGGGAATGCTTACAGACAGCGCTCAACTTGAGCTTAAAAAGCAAATCAGGGCGATGTTCATTGGCTTGTAGCAAGTTCCTTGCTTTCCCAGCGCTATCTCAGCACTTTCTCTCCGCACTTTCATCTATGTGAAGTAAGATCAAGGTGAGGGAAGAGAGTGTTGAAGTTTACTTGAACCAGCAAGTGCGGTTTAGCTGGAACTGCGCGCTGATCAACAGGGGTAATAACTAATCCAAGCGGTAAAGTTATCAGGGTTAAGCACCATGCTATTCAGCGATTCAAATCGCCAATGTCCTGTGTAAATCTTATTAGCTAGGGCGAATGAAACCTCATTAACTATGGATAGTAATGCCAGTAAATCTGCTGCCGTGTTTCACTTTTCCACCTTTTCACTCTTCCACTTACAAAATTGCCAAAACCATGTTTACAAGATTGTATTCGTGTAATAAGTGCTGTATTACACGAATACAATCTTGTAATACGCTGTTTTTGCTTGACAGCTTTAGCCATTCAATCAACCTTGGTTCAGGTTAGATGCAATGGATTCGCCTTATAGGA
The DNA here is from genome assembly GCA_034005785.1 of Cloacimonas sp. (SeqCode). Taxonomy (GTDB): domain Bacteria; phylum Cloacimonadota; class Cloacimonadia; order Cloacimonadales; family Cloacimonadaceae; genus Cloacimonas. Next base: position 2,476 of record JAVEUB010000249.1, read on the forward strand.
GGAGAGAAATGATTAACAGAAGTATCAAGACAGATATTGAAGCAAATTTTGGCAAAGGGAAAGCAATCATAATTATGGGGCCAAGACAAAGTGGAAAAACAACGCTGCTAAATGAGTTATCGGCAAATTCAAATAGCAAGCTGTATTTAAACTGTGATATTGCTTCGGATAGGCAGGAATTGGAAAAGCAATCATTAATTGCACTTAAATCTTTGGTCGGCAAAGCGAAGCTAATAATGATTGATGAAGCGCAACGTGTTCAGGACATTGGGCTTTCCTTAAAGATAATGGTGGATAACATCCCTGGAATTCAGATTATTGCCACAGGTTCGTCTTCATTCGAACTGGCAAACCGCATCAACGAACCTCTTACGGGAAGAAAATATGAGTACCATCTGCATCCTTTTTCTTGCGAAGAGCTGGTTAATCATTATGGCACATATCCAGAAAAGCGTTATCTGTCCAATCGTTTGGTGTTTGGCTCTTATCCTGATGTGATAAACAATGCCGGTGAAGAACAAAGCATTCTGAACATCTTAGTTGGCAGCTATTTGTATAAGGATGTATTTATATTTCAGGATTTACGAAAACCGGAGATATTGGATAAGTTATTGCGAGCTTTGGCCTTACAGATTGGCTCGGAAGTATCTTACACTGAATTAGCACAGCTTACCCAAACCGACCATTCCACTATTCAGCGGTATATTCATCTCTTGGAACACGCGTTTATCATCTTCCGCCTCTCTAACTATAGCTCCAATTTGCGTAATGAGATCAAGCGTGCCCGTAAGTTTTACTTTTGGGATAATGGAGTGCGAAATTGTTTGATAAACGACTATCGAAACTTGGAAAACAGAGATGATGTAGGTAAGCTTTGGGAAAACTACATTGTTTCCGAAAGAATGAAACTGCTTTCAAATAATCGTTTGCACCGGACGCCCTATTTTTGGCGCAGCATCCTTAAGAGCGAAATGGATTACCTGGAACTGTTTGAAAACAAAATTGAGGCATACGAAATCAAATGGAACTCCAAACGCAAGATAAAGACTGCCAGTTTCTTGCAACTATACCCACATGCCACTGCGGGGCGTATTGATAGCTCGAATTATCAAGAATTTTTGGTATTGTGAAACTAAACTTTTTGGAGAAACCTACCCTCTCCCCCGCATCATAGCTTCCATGTCCTTCATACCTTTAGGAGTGCTCATTTTTTTCATCATCTTCTTCATGTCTTCAAATTGACGTAGCAAGCGGTTTATCTCGGTTACAGAACGTCCACAGCCTTTAGAAATACGCAAACGCCGGTTACCATTAAGGATTTCCGGTTTCTCGCGTTCTTTATCGGTCATTGATTGGATTATGGCTTCCACGTGTTTCAGGGCGTTTTCATCGATCTTCATATCGGCAGGAAGTTTGGCTCCCAAGCCTGGAATCATGCGCATAATTGATTCCAGCGAGCCCATCTTCTTGATACTTTGCAGTTGTTTCAGAAAGTCGTTCAGGGTGAACTGGTTTTTCATCATCCTGCGAGCAAGCTTTTCATCCGCTTCAATATCCATGTTTTCTTCGGCTTTTTCGATGAGGGTAAGAACATCACCCATGCCCAAAATGCGGCTGGCCATGCGTTCAGGATAGAAAATCTCCAGATCACTGATCTTTTCGCCAATACCCACAAATGCCACAGGTCTATCTGTAACTGCTTTAATGGATAAAGCGGCACCACCTCTGGCATCGCCATCCAGTTTGGTGAGGATAACGGCATCGAAGGCAAGCTTTTTGTAGAATTCCGCAGCTACCGTCACAGCATCTTGTCCGGTCATTGCATCTGCTACAAAGAAGATATAATCGGGCTTTATGTGTGCTTTCAGGCGTGCC
>JAVEUB010000250.1:0-4339 GCA_034005785.1 Cloacimonas sp. (SeqCode)
TCCGATCTTGCAGGAGCCGATCCTAAAGCTTACCTGCGGATGGAGTTTGTCTTAAGGGATTCTACAAGCCAGACTATTTTATTCACTCATCGCAACGAGCGCTATACTGACCTTGTAGATCCATCCATGGTTTATTTGGTGCAAGCCTTCAATGAAATGATAATGGAAGAAACCAACATCTTCGCTGCTAAATGCAATTTATATTTCAGCGGAGTAAAAGTACTTGATACCCCTCCTCAAGCGCCCATTAGCCACTTAGAAGATTATTACTACCAACAAATGGCGCAAAGCTCGGCTTTTATTCCCTATGGAGAGTTATCGGTTAACACCAAAACTGATACAGAAGAACCAATACATTACATAATCGAAGAACTGGATAGCTTGAGCACTGTAATTTCACACGAAGAAGAACTGATGAACCAGGTGATAACCCTAAAACCCGGGCAATATCGAGTAACTCTTGGTGAATCGGACGATGTAGCGATCCCCGTAAAAATTATGCCTAAACAGCGGAGTATTCTTAAACCAAATTGGGGAGAGCTACAGATTGTTATCTTGGATGAATCGCAAACAAGGGTGCGGATGGGATATGATATCTGGGTGAAAGATACAGAAAACCAGGGCTATGAAATCTACAGTGGCAGTATGTTTTCTATGGGGGATGATGAGATAGGCGGTTATGATAAACTGTGGATACTGCCCAAAGGGCAATATCTGATAAAATTGGGAGGTGGCTCTTGGAGCGATTTGCGCGACTTTGCCACAGTATCCCTTATCGAGGGCGACAGGAAAACTATGACCATGGTTGTAGATCCTACCGGTGAAACTAACTTGCTGATTGGTGCAGGTGTATTTGCTGATGAAGACTTGAGCAATAGAGCAAAACGCATTCATAAAGGTGCCATGCATATTAATCTAAACCTATCTTCAAACAATAATGTAGATAAAGACAAGCCAAGTATAAGTTCAAATTTAGCTGCTCAATTCGATAACAGCATCGACACAAAGTTAAGAATCAGACCTTTCCATTTTACCATGCGCAGCTTGTACGACCTGGGTATTAACCTCACTAATGGAGAGAATCCCCGTTTTAATTTGGATGATTATTCCCTCAAAAGCGTGCTCTTGCTTTATCCCTTCGAAACAAAACCCTTTTTGAAGAACATCGCTTTTTATGGACGCGCAAACCAAAATACTCACTTCTTCGATGAGCGCACATACTTCGCAGAAAAGAACTACATCTTGCTTGATGCGGATGGTAATGAGTTTGAACGCAGATATGGCCGAACTGAGCTTAGAACTAAAATAGCTTTTTACCCCTTACGCCTGAAAGAGGGAACGGGGCTTACCTATCGCTTTAATTTTGGCAACAATAGCTGGATGAGTCTTCGTGGCGGATATGGTTGGCAGCAAGATTTGAACAAACTTAGCTATCTCTTCGTCGAACCAGCCACCACAGATACAATCAATGGCGTAGAGTACAAATATGACAACTACAAGGATGAATCAGATATTATTTCCAAAGGAATTGAGAGTACCATCATTCTCTCTGCCAATAATCTGCTAAAAATCTTCAGTTTAAACTCTACTCTGGATGTGTTGTTTCCTATGAATACTTCAGAGAGTACTTATCGTTTGGAGAATGAAAACCGTTTGAATATCCGGCTCTTCCGCAATATTTCTATAGATGTGAAGATGAATATCCAGTACGACAAAGTAACCAAACCTTGGGTAGTATATGACTATAGCTCGTTCTTGCGGCTTTCCCTGTTCTATTAGGAGCTTTTAGTGGCTGTTAAACTAACCAACAGTGTTCTTAGCTTGGATGGCGAACTTACCTCAAGCACTGTTCCGAAATTGATTTTGCAGACGAATGCTTTGCTGCATAAAGAGAAACCTAATATGATCGACTTGGCTGGGGTTACCGCTATAGATAGCTCTGGAGTTGCCTATCTGGACGAGGTTCAACTGCGTATTGCCTCTACAAGCATCTTGTTGCTAAAGGGTGCGTCTAAGGAAGTTCAAGCTGTAATGGATACATTTTCCTCCTTAAAACTCCCAGCAGTAGTATATCCGCAGCAGATGGGCTTTTTTGAGAGGATTGGCGATTCCCTGTTTGTTGCAGGAGAAAGTTTTTATCAGGCTTTGCTTATTGCTTCCGAAGTATTTTACTGGTCTTTGGTAGGGCTATACGACCGCAAAGGACAGCGCAAAGGTACATTCACTCAGCAAGCAGCTCTGTTGGGTTCACAGGCTTTACCCATTGTTGCCTTGCTTTCATTTATCATCGGATTTATCCTATCGCTGCAATCGGCGGTACAATTACGCAATTTTGGGGCAAACGTGTTTATTGCCGATCTATTAGCAGTTACCATGGTGCGCGAAATGGGGCCGATGATGACCGCTATCATAGTGGCAGGTCGCAGCGGTTCGGCTATTGCTTCCGAAATTGCTACCATGCAGGTAACCGAAGAGATTGATGCGTTGAAGATGATGGCTCTATCACCTATTCGTTATATAGTTGTCCCCAAATTTCATGCAATCACCATCGTGATGCCCATTTTGGTTGCCTTTTCCATTCTGGTGGGTGAAATTGGCGGCGGTATAATCGCGCTTGGCTATCTGGATGTTAGCCTTACAACTTTTGTGCAAAGATCTGTGGATATCATTGTCATCAAGGATCTTGTAATCAGCATGGCTAAAAGCACTGTCTTTGCCTGGGTGATTGTGATCATTGGTTCCTATTTTGGTTTTCAGGTGAAAGGTGGGGCAGAAGGGGTTGGCAAAGCAACTACATCTTCTGTGGTAGCCTCAATCTTTGCCGTTATCGTGCTGGACGCTATGTTCAGCTTGTTGTACTTATAATGGCTAAAATAGAACCTGTAATCAGAATTGACAAGCTTGTTGCCAAATTTGGCGAACGCACCGTATTAGATGGAATTACCGTGGACATATTTCCCGGTGAAGTTACCGTAATTCTGGGTGGCAGTGGCTGTGGTAAAACAACCTTACTGAAAAACACCTTGCGTTTATATGAACCCTATGCTGGCAGCGTTAAGTTTTGGGGTGAGGAGATATTACAAATGGAAGAGCAGGAATTCTCCACGGTGCTGAAGAAAATTGGGATGCTGTTCCAGAATGGTGCTTTGCTAAATTCCATTTCTATTTACGAAAACGTAAGTATTCCCCTGGAGTTACATACTAAATTGTCACCTGAAATAATTGACCGCATCATCAGGGTAAAAGTGAACCTGGTGGGCTTGCTTGATGCTATTCACAAATTCCCTTCTGAGCTTTCCGGGGGCATGAAGAAACGAGCAGCGCTGGCCAGAGCAATGGCTTTAGACCCACAAATCCTCTTTTGCGACGAACCTTCTGCGGGCTTGGATCCGCTTACCTCTGCTGCTCTGGATGAACTTATTCTTGATTTGAAGAAACAGCTAAATATGACTATCGTAATTGTGACGCACGAGCTGGCGTCCATACATCGCATCGCCGATAAGATAATCTTTCTGGATAGTGGTAAAATGCTGTTCAATGGCTCGCTGGATGAAGCGATGCAGGCGGGAATCCCGCAGATAGACACATTCTTTAAAGTGGGACGGTATTGAGCATTTCCCTAATAGTAGCCATGGATAGAAACGGGCTTATCGGCAATCAAGGCTCTTTACCTTGGCATATTCCGGAAGATTTAGCTTATTTTAAAGCTGTGACGATGGGGCATCCCATTATCATGGGAAAAAAGACCTGGAGAGGTATCCGCAAACCACTTCCGGGCAGGCAGAATATCGTGCTAAGCCATGATTTTGATTTTATTGCAGAGGGTGCAACCGTTGTCCCCGATATTGTATCAGCACTGGAACTATGCCATGCCACCGAAGTATTTGTGATAGGAGGAGCTAATATATTCCAGCAGTTTCTCCCTTTTGCCGATAAACTGTACATCACTTTGATAGACACTGAGTTTGAAGGTGATACCTGGTTTCCGTCATTCAATGAAGCAGACTGGTTTCTGCTAAAATCATCAAGCGTAACCACAGCTTTGCAGATTAAGTTACACTTTAATGTGTATGTTTACAAGACAATTATATATGACATTAGCGAGCAGTTGATAAGCGAGTTTGACTAAAAATATCTGCGGGTGAGAAGTATGAAGAAAAACTGGATAACGTTGAACCGCAAATTTCCTTAGTTAAAACGCGCGCTACAGGGTTCCAGGATAGCTGGCTATTTATCGATACTCCACAATCCGCGGTTTAACTCATATTTTTGTTGGTGAAGATATCTTGTTTTTCTTCAGGAGTTTGTGGAACAAAAATATAAGTCAAACACGCTCCAA
>JAVEUB010000251.1:0-4312 GCA_034005785.1 Cloacimonas sp. (SeqCode)
TTCCGATCTAATTCAACCGGTTCCATCATTTGTCCCAGGTAACCATCCATCAGGATGCAGGCTACCATACGATATTTTTCTGCCAAATCAAAAGCCAAACCGGTCAGATCAACTGCTTCTTGCACCGAGGCAGGTGCCAGCACTATTAAGTGATATTCTCCATGCCCGCCGCCGTGTACCATCTGGGTATAGTCGGCTTGGGAGGGGGCAATATTGCCCAAACCCGGACCACCGCGAACCACATTCACGATCACTGCCGGGAGTTCCGTGCCAGCAATGTAAGAAATGCCTTCCTGCATCAGGCTGACACCAGGGCTGGAACTGGAGGTCATGGTGCGCATACCGGTACAAGCTGCGCCGTACACCATGTTGATTGCGCCGAGCTCACTTTCAGCCTGGACAAATGCCCTGCCAAGTTCCGGCATACGGGCAGAGAGGTGCTCCAGCAATTCAGTTTGCGGAGTAATGGGATATCCGAAATAGGAAACCAGCCCGACCCGCAGTGCGGTTTCAGCCACGGCTACATTTCCTTTGATCAATTCGAGTGCCATTATTCACCATCTCCTTCTTTTGCTGGTGGAGTGCCTTTGAAGACCGTGATTGCCGCATCCGGGCAAACTACAGCGCAAATTCCACAAGCAATGCATTCCTCAGGATGCAGCATATAGGCGGGGTGATACCCCTTGGGGCTCAGCCGGGACATATCCAGCGCCAGAACGTGCGTGGGGCAATCTGTAACGCAGATTTCACAGGCTTTGCAATACAAGTCGTTTATTTCTACCCATCCCTTAGCGGGCATGTAGTGCCTCCTTGGTATTGATTTTTCCTGTCGATTGGGTGAGTCTGACAGGATCTGATGGTCTTAGTATAACGCAAAAGAAGGTCTGCTTCGGTTTTTAGAATTTCGATTCGAATCTATAGTAGACGATTCTATCTATATTTCTGTAGCCGGTTATCAGCTTAACAAAACGCCAATATGGATTGGTAAAGCGGTTTTTCTGGGCTGGGTAAAGCGAAGATCGGCAAGTGGAATTTTGGGTTTAGAGCGTAAAAGGTCCTGGCCAAGGGTAAACCTGCTCGAGTAATTTTAACATTTCCTGCCTGACCGCCAGGTTTAAAAGGTGGGGGTCCAGGCTTAGGTCAAGTTCTTCAGTTTTTTTTGGCTGACCGATGTCTATCCGCAACGGCTTTTTCCAGTGTGGTTTTCTTGAAAAGCGCTGGGCGATAAATTGGACTGCCATGGCAAACTGTTGTCGGCGCTTTTGATTCTTTCCTAATTTTGCAAAACGGCTATTGAAGGCTTTTTCTGTCAGAACACTACTCACCAGGACCGGTAGAAGCTGGGTATCGGGGACTTTATTGAGAAAAACACCAACACTATCCGACCAACCGCGCAAAGATTCAACCGCACCGGGTACGATGGCAGGGTCAGGTTCGAGCATACCACTGGGAAAGATGATGACTGCCATTCCGTCGCTGAGTGCCTGGATAATTTCACGGATAGCATTCAATTTAAAAGTTGAATTCGGTTCTATCGTCAGCATATGTCGGTTGATGTTCCGCAATATTCGCATAAAACCCTTTTTCTGAGCGACAACCTTGACATCGTCGCGTTTCAGACTGGCGAGTACACCAAAAATGTCAGTCCACCCGGGGTGGTTTGCGACTACTAATAAGGGACCAGAATCTGGCACTGCACCTTGTTTGTGGATCTCCAACCCATTTGACAATGGATAAACAGCTCTCTCAGCAATATCAGGCAAAGAGGCTTCATCTAGTTGCTCGTCGATCTGGGCAAGCAACTCTGCCAACCAACCCGCTGGACGATAGCCGACAGTGTCAATGATCCAGCTGATGATTTTACGTCTGCCTAGGTTAGCCGAGGTTTTGATGTCCTCGAGCACAATACGGGTCAGACTATTTTGATCTCGTGGGTTCATTTGTAATCCATTTTACGATGACTCTCCCCTATGGGGTGGCTTTTGTATGTATTTTGTGTTTTTTCGAAGCTTTCTGTTCGCAGGGCACACGGCACTGCCCGTACCTTTATAGATTTATCTAGTGGTAGCCTTTATTTGAGGTGTGAACTTCAGTTCTGATCTATGAGTTGTAATCTATCGTCATCAGTTGTTTGGCAAGGGAATTGCAACTAATGCATTGATATTATTCTATTTGACTGAGTGGCAGCCTATGAACAATCAAACCTACACCCCTAACGAAGAACCCCCCAAGCGTCAAAGCCAGACATCGAAGATCTGGATACCAACCCTGGTCTTGCTCATTTTGGCTTTGTTTTTGATATTTTATGAGAACAAAAGCGCCGGCCCCAAAAGCGTTGACATGCCCACCCCAATCCCAGGCAGCCAAAACGCCCTTGAAACGCTCCTCTACACCCAGCTGCCAGCCTTGGTCGCCGATGCGGATCACGGAGATTGGTCATTGGACGAAGTGCAGTTTAACGAAGATTACACCCAGGCGTTATTGTGGATGGCTGAGAGTGATGAGGAAGATGGTGAGGTTATACCACGTGAGCCGGAGATTGTTCTCGCTATTTGGAACACTACAGATCAAGTTTGGCATCTGCATCTTGTTAGTGACGAGGATTTTAGTGACATCTTTATGTCTTCCGATTTTAAAGACAGTGAACTCGCCATGCGCTTCTTCCCGGATGCCGACCCCAAAGCTGGTCCCACCACCGGACCTGTTTATGGCGGCTACAGATTGCCATGGACTGCTGGTCTGACCAAACGGTTGACATGGTCGGTCGGACATACATCCTGTAATCCGATATATTACTGCACCTATGCATTCGATTTTGCTGACGGAACCATGTTTGACTTGTTGGCGTCAAAGGGCGGGTATGTATATCATTGGCGTGACACCTGCAACAATGGAGACTCAGGCTGCACAAACAGCATCACATTGCAGGACCGCACTACAAGCCCGTGGACTTATCAGATTTACTTGCACATCGCTAAAAACAGTATTCCTGCAAATCTAAAAACTCAAGGTGTGTATGTTTCTCAAGGCATGAAGATTGCGAATGTAGACGACACTGGCGCAAGTACGGGTCACCACGTGCATTTAATGGTAGTTGAGCAATCAACGCTCAACTCGTGCACTAATTACTGCTTTGGCAGGGCTGTTGACATCACCTTCCAAGATGTGAGCATCAATTGGCATGCCGGCACCCAGGGCGGCCGCCCCCGCTTGGAGGGAGAAGCTTGGTGGTATGGTGGTCAGGGACAGAAACATTACGTTAGCGGGAACGCATTTTCAACTAATACATGGAAGTACTATTTCCCTTTTTACTTCAATAAACAATAAACCAATTTTTTTAAAGACGCCTTCAGTGACAAAGCTATCTGTTTGCTTGTATAATAAAGAATTGTGAATGCTGAAATCGACGGATTACCGGGTTTAACTGATCGTGAAACTGAAATTTTGCAACTCTTAGGGCAAGGAAAAAGCAATAAAGAAATCGCTCAAGAGTTGTTTATTAGTGTAAATACTGTTAAAGTGCACCTAAACAATGTGTTCAAGAAGCTTGGAGTGTCATCACGCACTGAAGCAACATTGCATGCAATAGAACACAAACTAATCAACTCACCAATCCCTGAAACAGAAAATGGAAATCTGAACATATCAATAATCGAGAGAGAAACATTAAAATTAAGTAAAATCGAATCGTTTTATGATCAATACAGGTGGGCAATTATCCTAACAGCAGTTGTTTTACTTATATTATTATCAACATTAATCTCACAAAGCGGTTTGTTTGCAGAGCCAACGCCAACAAATGACCCCTTGATTACTACTCTAGATCAACAATACTGGCGAGAAATGGCACCGTTATTAACAGCACGCGAACAGATGGCAGTTGTAGGTTGGGACGATGACATATATGCAATTGGTGGAATATCTGATTCTGGCATTTCAGATGCTTTAGAAAGATATTCGAACACAACTAATAGTTGGTCAAAACTCCAACCCAAACCAACTGCTGTTTCCGGGGCTGGTGCGGCAGTACTGGGCGGAAAGGTTTATGTCCCAGGTGGGCAACAAGCAAATAACAGCTTGAGCAATAAGCTCGAAGTGTACGATCCCCGAAGTGATCGATGGGAAGAAAAAGCCTCACTACCCACACCTCTTGCAAATTATGGAATCGCATCATACGAGGGAAGGTTATATCTGTTTGGAGGATGGGATGGCATGAAAAACTCGGATCTTGTGTTACGTTACAATCCAAATGATGATAATTGGACCGAGATGACACCACTACCACAAGCTCGAACTTCAAGCAGCGCAATCG
>JAVEUB010000252.1:0-4331 GCA_034005785.1 Cloacimonas sp. (SeqCode)
AATCACCCGTTGCACTTACCTTCAGAATTTTGTTACCAAAGCAGGAAACATAGCCACCATCGGTTGTTCTCATTGCCTTATGGGAGCTAAAATTGTCCGAGTTAAAATAGCCCCGATGCCAGAGTTCCTGACAGTTAAAATCAAACTTGGCAATAATCTGGCGTTTTTGTGGCCATTCACCTACTTCTCCAGTAACAATAAAGCTAGGGGAAGCTTCTATCATATCGCTGATACGAATCTGCTGTCCGTTATCCAAATACAGATTGAAGGGGTCGCTACCTAAAAAGTTACTATCCAGCCATACCATATCAGGAACGCTAAAACTATCATTAAGCCCCAGATATCTTTCAAAGTCTGCCTTTACAACACTGGTGAAGCGATAGCTGCAACCATTGTATCCATAAGGGCTTGTAGAGTTATAAACTCCTCTGCGACCAAAGCTGATAAAGGGAGAATAATAGCTTAAAGCCCCTGATCCTGGCGGGGGATCGGTATCCACCAAAATGCTGGATTGGATTAGCAAACGCCCGTCCCAAGCTTCCAGCACATTAGCTGCCTGCGCATAGCAATAATCCAAGCTCCAGAAATATGATAAATCCTGATCCAAGGGATAAATACTTACAAAACTGCTGTCTGCCTGAGCACTTAGGCAGCAAACCACACCTGCAAGGACAAGTAGCACAACTAACTGTTTCATTTCATTTGCTCCTTTTAGTTCTTACGATTTGTGTATGTATTGCCATTAAAGCATTGGCAGCAAGCAATACTAAACTATTTCAGCATCAGCATTTTACCGCTGTGTTTCTCTTTATCTACCTGCAAGGAGTACAGATACACGCCGGATGGTAGGTTATGGTTATTATCATCCTGGCCATTCCAGATTAGGCTATTAGTTCCCGCAAAATACAATTCTTCATTGGCTAAGGTGCGAACTTTCTGCCCTTTCAGGTTATAGATATTCAGGCTCAGCCGGCCTGTTTCTTTCAGCAGGAAACTCATTGTGGTGCTGGGATTGAAGGGATTGGGATAATTGTTATAGCTTAGGACAATAGCTCCGGGGCTGTTTTCCGGATCGCTAAGCGCAGAGCCATCGCAATATACATGTGTAGCATAAATGCCCGTATAGGCATACTGGTCGGGCAACATACCAGCGCGGTCATCATTCCAGGCTACCAAGGCAGAGTTCCAATTCGCCGCAGCCTTCACCTTGGTTTGAGTAAAGCTGGCATTACAGAGCAACTTCTCTGCTGGGGCTGCAAGTCCGGTGGGGCTAATATAGCGTTGATAAAGATCATCGTTGTACCACAAACCATCAAACGTGGTATTCCACAGCACCGAATACCATCCATTCTGGAATTTAAGCAGTTTGGGGTACAAAAAGCTATTTCCCGGTGTGCACACATAGGTGCCTGTTACACCAAAATGCGGGTTTCCATCGGCATCAAAGTTTTGCAGCACAAGGATATCCGCAGCGTGAAGTTCTTGATACAGACAGGCGATGCCATTATCAAAAACCACATCCATAGCGGTAGCATAAACTCCGGGGTCTGCCAGCCGTTTACCTGAAACACCCCAAAGCTTTACGCCTTCAGGGCTTACTTTCTGAATCCGGGAACCGTAGTTATCATTAGAGCAACCTAATACTACAGCCAGGTTTCCATCTATGATTCCGCTAAACAGGTTAAATTGAGTTTCCATTGGGCTACCCTCAATCAAGGGAATTCCTGCTGCAGGCCATCCTGTTTCAGGCTCACCATTAGTATCCAACCGCAGGGTATAGTACCGTTGTTCATTATTTTGGCTATCTTGCCTCAGCCAGGTAAAATAGCCTCCCTGAATCTGCGGATATCCAGGGTAAATTGCAGTTTCAACCGGAACTATTATTTTTCCGCCAGCTTCCCACATCGCTTGATTATCCACAATCCGCTGTCCCCGTAGCTCAAACTGCGTAGCACCATCATAGTAATCTTCCTTAGTCCAGGAAACATAGATATCTTCTCCATCCGCACCAATGCAGGGGTGCACAAACCACTCTCCCACATTTGTTCCCATTCCGGGATAAAGCAGATTACCGCTGCCATCCACCACTTGCACATAATATGTATCAACATCGCCGTTTGGGGCACGGTAGAGGATAGCGATTCTATTGCCGTTCAGCCGTTGAGCACCGAATAAATAAACCCCACCCTCTGTTGATTGCGCCAGCCTACGTCCGTTTTCTTCCAGCAGTGGATTCATCTGGAAATCCAATAATTGGTAATATAGGATGCTGTTGCCATTATGGCGATAATCTCTCCAAAACAAGATATAGCCATTATCCATGGCAAAAACTTCCTCTATAGTTGCTATGCCTGCCAAGTGACTGTTAACAATTTCCCCATTTTCGGCAAGATATTCTGTACCACTTGGGCTAAGCACCTGCTGCCTAAGGCTGTTTTGAGTATCGGAAAAATCTTTCCAGAAAAACACAGCCCTATCGCCAAAAGCCAAGCAAAGCGGATCGTACTTAGATTGCTCCAAGCTACTAATGGTCTTTCCACTTTCCGGCCAGGCAACTATTCCTTCGGGGCTTATGTACTGGGCTATAACCGTGGACTGGCTATACTGGTTTGTAGTCGAATCCAGCCAAGTAAGCCAGATAGCGTCATTTTCGTTTACACTTAACGAAAGATTTTTGTGGTTAAAATCAACAGAGCTTACAATTTTGCCACCCTGGGGCCATACTGCATTGTATGCAGAATCCAGCTTCTGCACCCAAACTTCTGCTTGAGTGCTGGATAACGGTTCTATCCAGGCTAAAACTAAGCCACCATCAGCGGTACTGGCAAGTTGTGGAGTTGCAGCTAAGTCGCTATTTAGCGGAATGGACACCGCAGCAGGCAGCAGCAGATTGCCCTGCAGATCAATTTTCTGGAGATCAATATGGAGGGGATAGTCAGCTGGAATGTTATACAGAATAAACTGTCCGGCAATGCCTTGGCTTAGATAATATGTGTCTCCTGGAAATGAACCAACCGGGACGAGTGGGTTTGTACCAATAACCGTCCCTGCCGCAGATAACCGTAACAGATGGCTTTGTACTCCAGAGCCAGAAACTTCCTTGTAGATATTCAGCAGCAAACCTCCCGCTCCATCGGATAATACGTTTCTAAGAGTGTAATAGGAGGTCTGAGAGAAAAGAGCTAAACCATCGGCAGGCCAGATGCTATTACCACTGGAATCAAGCTGATAGCCGCTTATAGAATTGTTTGTATCGGATTGGCTGAAAACTATAAATACACCCCCTGTGGAGGTTGGGACACAGTATGTTTTCATGCTTCTATAGGTAATTTGTGCTACCTGCACCCCTGTTTCACCCCATAAACGTTGCCCATTGGCGTTAAACTTTTGTGTGCAGAAGTTTCCTTCTGAGACAAAACCTTCGTCCATATAGGTGATGGCAAAGTTGTTGTCCGAAGTGGCTACAAAATGCTTAATTTTCTGAATCCCCGGTTTTACCACTATCGGAGCGGGTACTGTCCACTGTGGTTGGCCGGAGCTATTGTATTTCATCGCCAGGATGTCCACATCTCCATACTGAGTGTCTTCCCAGGCTACAATGATGCAGGCATCGCTGGTTTTCACATAGTGTTTTCCCCAGGAAATGTTCCACGCCTGGCGAACAGGCGCTGACTCTGTAGCCCCAAGAGCCACAAACAACAGCCCAAACAGTACGGCTAAAAAGCACTTTCTCATCGTTTCCTCCACGGTTAGCTTCATAGGTGAACACGCATATATTCTCTTGGCGGCTACCCTGATGAATAGGTTTTTTTGGTTATCAACATCTTTGCTATTATTAAGCATTATTTATTCCAGTGTAGAAAATATAAGCTTATTTTTCTGCCTCTTCCATGTGGCTCTGTTGTAACTCTCTATTTCAATTTAGCTTCTGCGCACTATGTCCTCACCTTTGTAAGAAGAACCTGAGGATAAGGAGAGCGGAAATAGCGGCTGGGAAGGAAGTGGTAATTGCGCAGCCCGCGTTTTGCCTGGTACAAACAAAGGTTGAACCACCCTTGGAGCGTGTTTGACTTATATTTTTGTTCCACAAACTCCTGAAGAAAAACAAGATATCTTCACCAACAAAAATATGAGTTAAACCGTGGATTGGGGAGTAGCGATAAATAGCCAGATATCCTGTTATCCTGTTGCCCGCGTTTTAACTCAAACTATTGCTAATTAAGGAGGAAGCAGATAGATGGAGAACCCTGCACGCAATAGTTTAAGTCAAATTCGCTCGTTTGGAGGAACCACCCTTGGAGCGTGTTTGACTTATATTTTTGTTCCACAAA
>JAVEUB010000253.1:0-3834 GCA_034005785.1 Cloacimonas sp. (SeqCode)
ATTATCCGCATCAGAAGCGATATTATACACTGCCTGGAATATTGTTTTTAGGGGATATCCTGCAGATAAGCCGCTGTTAGTGTCATCCCCCCAGGTGGACACATAAAGATCATGATTGGTTTCTGTGTGCACGCTGTGCAGGATATCAAAGGTATAGGGATTTTCAATATTGGAACTTGCAGGAACGGCACTGGCATAGAAATTAGAAGGAGTGGCAACTGTAAACGTATCCACCACCACATGAACTTGATCCACAAGATAGAAATACATCTCACAACCAAAAGCAGCTTTGTTGTTGTAGATATTGCAGCGGTTTACGGGATCGAAAAAGATGCTAAAATTCATTGAATATCCACCTTGAAAAACTAACCCACCGCCTGATTTACCAAAATTGTTTACGATAGAAACACCGCTTAAAGTAAGGTTCCCTGCGCTAACTCTTACTCCACCACCTAAGTCTGCATTGTTGCCATAGACTAAACAATTGATAATGTTACATATTCTCTGCCCACTTAATCGACTAATGTTAATCCCACCACCAACTGTGGTGTCATATACGTCAGCATAAGTGCCACTTCCATTGGTGATGCTGAAGCCACGAATTGTTACATTCGACTCATTATCTTTTACGACTACAACTGGGCCATTACTGCTTCCATCCAGTATAGTACTGTATTTATAGTCCAAGATGCCAGTAGTCAAATCCAAACTTGCCAGGGTGATATTTTTGCCATAAAAACGGATGTTTTCATAGTACCTGCCGGGATATACCAGCACTGTGTCCGTATTAGCAGACGCATTTATCGCCGTTTGAATGCTGGCGTAGGGCTGAGTTCCATCCAGGGCAACACGCAGGGTATTTGCAGAGCCGATTGTTGCAAATAGCAGCAGTATCAGCAGCAGAATTGTATGGGGTTTTCTAAAGTGTTTTTTCATTTTTATCTCTTAGAAACAGGTGTCAGAAAACAGATAGTCTGTCACCTGACGCCTGTTACCTGTTACCTATTTTAGCACTAACATCTTATGCACTTTATTCCCCGAAGGGGTACTCAAACGGTATAAATATACGCCGGAGGCTACTCTTTGGTCAGAGGAGTCTGTGGCATCCCAGCCAATGTTTTGTTTACCCTTTTTACCGGTTCCCATAAAGAGAGTTTTAACCTTTTGCCCTTTTAGGTTATATACATCTATACTCACCGGAGTATCATTCTCCAACACCCAGGCTATTTTGGTTTCGGCCCTGAAGGGATTGGGATAGTTCTGCTTCAGCTCGGTTACAAGAGGGACCAGAGATGTATTGCCTTGGCGATTAAAGGATATGTAGCCATAATCACCCAGTTGGCTGGCTTTCAGTTTACCCGTTTCAAAGAGCAGGCTATCCTTGTTGTAAACTAACATGTCTGGAGCAGATTTTATGCCTTTGCCTTCGTAGTAAAACATAATCTGCAGTTCATCATCGCTTTTAGCCTCAGAGGCGTAGTAATTTACCTCAATCAAGCTGCTATCTACAACTGCTGCTCCCTTGCATTCGCCGCCAACATAGATCCCCACTTCGTTTGGCAAGTCATTTGGATCAAGCTCGATGAACACGGGAGTATAATCCAGCTCTTCAGTATAGCTAAAGCTTTGTGAAATTTCTTTTAAGCGAGAAGGGCTTGCTTGGGTAAAAGTTGTCCAGTACATCTCATCAGGTGCATTGCGTAGCAATTTTACCGCTACCATATCCCCTTCACGAAGAGTATATCTGTTTGGATTAGAAATCCAAGGACTGCCGTATTCCGCATTGATCCTATTTGTTGACCAGGTTTGGGTTTTTATGCTGTAGATATGGTCAAGATAAGTTACCCGGTTGCTACCCGGAATGAGCCTGGAAAAGGCATCACCTGTACCTTGGGTGTAAGGCACAAAGTAACCTATCCAATTGTCAAAATCACTGGAATTGTATTCCTTTTTCAGTTCAACCGGAGTAGTGGCAGCACTGGCTTTGAAACCGTTTACCACTATCGGATAGGTCTGTCCGCCATTATCGTTAAACTTGATTTTGAAGCCTTTAGCTTGGGTCGCTAAATAGTCAGATAGAGGCCATTCATTTTGTAGGTAATCGTATTCCATGTTCCCCGAACCGGGATTATAGCTCCAGCTTGCTGAACTCAACTGGTTTTCGTCAGGCGTATTAACCATGTGCTCCTTGAATAGATAGCCTAGTTCGTTCCAGTATCGATCAGTATGAGTTCTATCATCCACTACAGGAAATGACATCCAGAAAATGGAAGAACCGGGTACCTGGGCTCTGCTGAAATCATAGATTTTGTGAACATGGGGATAATAAATTGCCCCAATATCAGGTGGGGTACCATCGGGATCGGTTAGTTCATTATCTTCCCCAGGGTAACCAGTGTTAATGCAAGGACTTTTTTGGGTATCTGTCCAAGTAAGTAGATAGGAATTGTTTGTATTTTCAAGTTCAATCAAAGGATCAACGGATATTATGCAATTCCCCAAAACATAAGAGTTTGCTGGTAGAAGATCATTTGTAAACAGACAATAATCTACTACAAATCTTGATGATTCTGGCAAATCGCAGAGCACGCCATTTAAGTTCCTAATGACAAATGGTGTGGAAAGATTACCAGTGCAGATGTTGTTTTGAAAAAGCTCCAGCAAATTTTGGCTGTATAAAGCATCATTATTCTGATTTCTGGGGATATGCATTAAAACAGGACAGTTAACAAATGTGTTATTCACGATTCTTTGTTGCAATTTTAGCGAAATTGGCGTTCGAGTTTGTATGCTAATCACAGTAGGGCAATTCAAGAACAAGTTCCGTTCAATGATAGCTTCTTTTCTTTCGAAGGAAGTGTTGGTGGCAAGATGAATTGCTGCAGATCGGATTATTTCACTGACATTGAAATACCTTACACCCTCAAACACATTTCCAGTTATACTGATATTTGTACGAAAAGACTCTATGGATGAGTTCTGAAACTTGTTATCTTGGACGATAACTTGAATATTTGACGTTTCTATTGTACTTTGGAAAACTAAAAAAACATTCACAAATTCGCTGTTGGATATAGTTACATTAGGATTATAATAGAATTCCAATAGGTATATTAAGTGATCACCAGCTCCGATAAACTTACAAGAGTTTACATTTACATGACTGCTACCAGAATATTCAAACATTGATAGCTGGATAGATAAGCTGCCAGTTTGTTGTGTAATAAATCGGCAGCGCTCGATGTTGGTAAGAAGGGTTTGGTAGTTCTCGTTACAAAATATTGCTCCCGAATTACATTGTTCGAATAAGCAATCAGCAATATCAACTTGTTGAAGAGCAAATGAACTGAAATAAACGCCATGGCTATTGTTTGCATTCTTAATCGAAAAGCCACTTATGGATAGCTTTGATATAATGAATCCTCTTACATCTATTGTAGCATAGGTATTATCAGCTCCCATAATTAGGCAGGATGAATAGTCATTTGAGGTGCTTCTTAATGAAAGTGAAGACACAAAACATGTTGCGGTAGCACCGTCAAAGAAATCAATAACCAA
Source organism: Cloacimonas sp. (SeqCode) (assembly GCA_034005785.1). Taxonomy (GTDB): domain Bacteria; phylum Cloacimonadota; class Cloacimonadia; order Cloacimonadales; family Cloacimonadaceae; genus Cloacimonas. The sequence continues at coordinate 3,559 of JAVEUB010000253.1, forward strand.
GTTCTCTTCGTAAATGCCATCTCCCACATTAATGGTTACAATTGATAATGATGGGTTTATAGCGTAGTCGAAAGCATGGTTAATGGCATCCTGTATATTCCTATAAGGATATTGGATGGTTCCTTGTAAGCTATCGGGTACAACTATTGTTGTATCAACATCAGTACTCACATACAAATCATAAGCCCAACAGATGCTTGTGATAAAAACAAAGCAAAGAATAACTAACGCCGTTCTAAGCACTTTGGCAAAAACTCCGGGGGGGGGCCAGTTTTG
>JAVEUB010000254.1:0-4285 GCA_034005785.1 Cloacimonas sp. (SeqCode)
GACGGGTTTCAACCCGGCGGAAAGAGGAAGTATATCATTTTTAGCCCCAGCGGGGCGACAGGTAAGCTTAATTAAATACTTGCAATAATAACACCTATCGCCCCGCTGGGGCTTAAGCATGTTTCATATACTTGCCAACGCCGGGTTGAAACCCGTCGCTAAAAACTGTCATCCCTTTTTAAGTTGCTTCTTCCCAGCTGAATACACCGAACTCTGCCAACCAAGCTATCTGTCAATTTTCGCAATTGGGGTAGTTACTTCATCGATAGCCCACTTATTCGCTATTCGTAACAGCTAAGTTTATGAAAATGATAGCACTCTTGCTGATCAGTCTCCTTTTCTTGTCATTCCTGACTCCGCAGGAATGACAAAGCGTTTTCACACAAGCTCGAAAGTGGAAATCCACCCTTCATAATTTTTTATCAACCACCGAATACACTGAAAGCACCAAAATATAGGGTTTAGTAAGGCTGGATACCCCACTCCGTGGGTATAACGGAAAGTTTGTTCTGTGTTTATATTATCCGATCTGCGCAAATCCCGTAAATCAGCGTCATCTGCGGTCTGTTATTTTCAGCCTCATCCCTGCTCTTATTGCCTTAGCATTGGCTTAGCATTGGCTATCCCATCCACAATGCATAGCCAATGCTAAGCCAATGCAAGCAAGAGAAAAACTGTTTGATCAGCAGATATGCAAAAAAACCTTCTGTCATTCCCGCGGAGGAGCTTGTGCGAAAACTGCAAAACCTTCTGTCATTCCCGCGGAGGCGGGAATCCAGCCCTGATGAATCCCGTTAGGGATGACACAAATAAAGCATTGCAGTATATCCATCTATCTTCCGTTCTTACAGAACTTGTAAATGGGCTGGATACCCGCCTCCGCGGGTATGACAAGAGTTTTCGCACAAGCTCGGAGGCGGGAATCCAGCCCTGATGAATTCCATTGGGGATGACACAGATAAAGCATTGCAGTATATCCATCTATCTTCCGTTCTTACAGAACTTGTAAATGGGCTGGATTCCTGCCTCCGCGGGAATGACAAAACGTTTTCGCACAGCCTCCTCCGCAGTAATGACATGATAGAACGGAAACAAAGGAAAAATGGGGGAATGCCTAAAATCATGCGAATGCTATAGCTTACTGGCAGTGCTGTATCATAACTACAATATTTCCTTATCTTTACCTTGCTGGTTTAGCTATTCCATGCTCCAGCCTATTTCCCCTTTCCCTCAATTATTATATCTGCGCGAATCCAGTTGATCTGCATCATCTGCGTTCTTTTCAATTTCCCTAAAGTACCCTGAAGTCCAAAGTGACTATCACCTTTCAGTAGAGATATAATCAGCTTAAACTCTTTGAACTCCAGGGTACACAGGTTTTATCTTAAATCAAATCAGCTTAGCTCTCTGTTCTTGTACAGCAACAATCCGGCAAAATAGAAGAAAGCTCCAAGTATAAGCCTCAGCGCATTGTCCAAATTTAATATTTGTATCCCATTTGCAGCTTTCATAGCGTTCACGTTTGCCAGCTCATGAACTATCTGTTCAGGATTTACGCGGATATTCACCATGGACAAGCTACTGATAAATTTGAATAAAGAGGGAATCTCCAAACCGGCTGTGCTATTAAGAACGCGGATAGCGATCTCGATTGCCAGAATACTAAGGGTTCCCATAAAGAACGGTTTATGCTTGAACAGGCCTGCAAAAAACCAGAATAAGGAGGTTACAAAGATTAGAGCCATACTTATCTCGATAGCACCATACATCCATCCGCACAAACCGATGTAGATATGTGTTCCCACATAATACTTAAAAAAAGCAGAAACCACCAGGCTGTTAACTAACGATAAAACGCTTACTAAGATGATAGTTCCCAAGAGCAATAGCAAGTATTTGGCAAACAAAATTTTGCTCACTTTTACGGGCTGAGAGAGATGCAAGATTTCACAATGACGCTTGAATCCCCCATTTAACATGCTGTCGGTTAAAACGACGGTGGAAATAATTCCAATTGCCCCCAATATCATGGTGATTCCTGCTGTACTTGTCCAAAGTATGTAATCGGCCATACCAGCAGGAATATTACTGTTGATATTAACAAATGATACTTCTCCACCTTTAAGCAAACCAAAGATTATTCCTAATAAGGCAATTCCATAAATGCCTGCGGTAAACCACAGCGGAGTTAATATCGCCACCCAATGTGTGCGCCATTCTTTGATTAACAATGCCTTAAACTGTTTCATGGCTACCTCCTACCACGGCCATGAAGATGTCGGCCAGATTAGCCCGCCCATAGTTCGCGCCCTCAATTTCGATGGCTGAATCCAGCACGGCACTCATGAAGCCAAGCGTTTTTGCCATTACTTTGGGCTTATGATTGAGGAGTTCCTCTGCCCTGTCAAGGGGTAAACTCACCACTCTAAAACGGGTTTTTAGGCTCTCTACTTCTTCATGCAGCAAAATCTTGCCATTATCGATAAAGATGATTTCCTGTAGGATGTCTTCCACCTCTTCCACCTGGTGTGTAGAGATTAGGATAGTCTTGTTTTCATCAAAGAATTCGCCCAGAATCAGATTGAAAAACTCCTTGCGAAAAGCGATATCCAACCCCAAAGTCGGCTCATCCAAAAGCAGATAGTTAACGTCCAAAGACAGGGTTATCAGCAAATAAAGCTTGGTTTTCATCCCTTTGGACAGCTTTCCCACTTTTTTATTCAAAGGCAGGTTACTGATGGCAAAGATCTTGCTTGCCGTAGTTTCGTTCCAGCAGGGATTTACCCCCCGAATATATTCCATGGTTTGGCGCACGGTAAGTCTATCGTCCAAACCGCTTACATCAGGGATAAAAGCTACTTTCTTGAAGATAGCATGATCACGGGTTCTTAGCAGCGAATCGTCAATCAAAACATCGCCATCATGCGACAGAAAACCCAGCATACAGCGCATTAGAGTGGATTTCCCGGCACCATTTTTGCCTAATAGTCCGATGATTTTGCCTTGGCTCAAGCTCAGATTTACACCATCCAAAGCTTTGAACGTTCCATAATGCTTGCTCAAGTTGCGGATTTCATAACAGGGTTCATTCATTTGTTCCTCCATACAGGTTGTTAATTAGATCAATTAGTTGTTGCTTGGGAAGCTCCAGTTGTCTGGCTAACTTTAGGGTAGGTTCCAGTTTCTCCGCGATAAAATCTTTACTGCGCTTGCCGATGATAAGCTGCCGCGCCTGGGGAGCTACGAAAATACCCACTCCGCGTTTTTTGGTTAAAATGCCTTCATCAACCAGAACACTTACAGCATTACCAACTGTGATCGGGTTTAGGTTATAATCCCGCGCCATAATCCTTAATGAGGGGATTGCCTCCTCATCCTTCAGGATACCGCTTAAGATTCGCTCTTCAATGTGCAAACGCAACTGAAGGTAAATCGGTGTTGCTTCGTTAAATAACTTCATAAAACCTCTTTTTGTGCAAACAGGTCAAGGTGATCTGTCATGGTGATGTAGTCAACTATATGGGTAGCTCATTTCTGTCAAGCTCAATGATGCAATTCTGTAAAATTGATAGAATTGGAACATCAAAAAAAATGGCGGGAGAAAGTACTCCCGCCACTATTTCAGGTATGTTACTTAGGGCAGAATGCGTTCTGCCTGCACACGGTAGAACAATTTGGTAGCGGATAGTGCTTGAGAGAAAGAAGAAGTATCTGACGTTCCCGCAAGGGTGCTGAAGCTTCCGTAGGGGTTGGTGTCTTTGTATATTTTGTAGCGATACACGCTGATGGGATAGCTCCAGCTAAGCTGAATGTTACTTCCGCTCTTTACCGCCTGAAGATTGCTTACCACGGGCAAGGCATACCAAGTGGTGCTGATTGCGGGTGACCACACATTGTTGCTTTCGTTGCTCTCAGTGATCAGGTTATTGGCATCCACCTGGAACCAGGATGTCCAGGTACCGGGACTAACTGTGCTGAGATTGGTGAAGGTAACGTTGGTGGTAACTCCTGCAGCCAGAGATGAGATCGTGATATAGCTATCTCCCAGAGTTCCGGCAGGGGGGGCAGTGCTGCGGTTTTTGTACAAATCCACTCTGAAAGGCGTGGTGATACTGGTGGTGGAATTGTTTTGCACATGCACGGTGGCAGTTACAGGATCGCAAATATAGGGGTTATTACTGCTCCAGTCTATGGAAGTGATGCGCAGATCAGGACTGCCGCCAAGCCAATTGATCCTGCTATAAGTGTCGGATTCGAAGGCTGCACCAGAAAATGCACCAGTTGC
>JAVEUB010000255.1:0-4267 GCA_034005785.1 Cloacimonas sp. (SeqCode)
ACTCCTATGTTGGGGGTTTGGTTGGTAATCTTTCCAACACATCCTCTATCACCAACAGTTACAGCCGTGGCAGCGTAACGGGTAATACCAACGTGGGTGGCTTGGTGGGTTACAACTATGAATCCACGGTTATCACCAGCTACTGGGATACCCAAACATCTGGGCAAAGCTCCAGTGCGGGAGGTGGTGGCAGATTAAGCGTTGATATGACTTCTCCCTATACCTCCAATACCTATGTGGGTTGGGATTTCTCCACAACTTGGGCGGAAGATAGTGACTACTACGTTAGTAGTGGCTACCCCTATCTGCAATGGCAATCAACAATTCCGGGCTTAGCTGCTCCAAGCAATCTTACAGCGTATTATGATCCTGAGTTTGATGCTACGTATTTATCCTGGGATGCAGTACCTTATGCAAGCTCATACCATGTTTATGGTTCTTTAGTGGAGATTGATCCAAGCTTTGTTTTGTTAGGCAATTCTTATGAAACCGCTTACAACGATAACTCCGGCTCTCTTGTTTACATGGTAATAGCAGTTAGTGGCAGCGTTGAATCCGCACCCTCCAATTATGCCTATATCAATAGAATGCAGCCGGTGCAGGCATCGCTATCCATAGACACCACTCACAGCAATGCAGTATTAACTTGGCCGCGCACGCGTGAGGCGGATGCTTATGAAGTGTATTACGCGGAAGATCCTTATGCCTTGTTCCCCAGTGGCTGGACTGGTCCTATCGTGATAACTGATAATAACTACATAGAACCTCTGACAGCACAACGTTTCTACCGCGTGCTTGCCAGAATCCCCCAAAGAAATATAAAGCACCCCAATACCGGAAAATCCGGTAAGTAAAGGAGGTTAACGTGAATAAGAAGTTAATTCTATTAGTACTGTTGGTGCTTGTGATGGCTTATGCCATTGCACAGGTAATTCCCTATCCTGTGGATACGGCTGAATATAATGCCTATAAACAAGGTTTGATTGGTAGGGGCTGGATTCCTGCCTCCGCAGGAATGACAGAGGGAAAGGCAGGAATGCCAGAGGGAAAGGCAGGAATGATAAGTGAAAACGCAGGAATGCCAAAGCTGCTTCCCCTTTCGTACCAACAGCAAACCCGCACCGGGCTGTTAGTACCTTACGATGCCTCTTTCCAGCTTGCTTTTAGTGGCAGTGATGATGGCTACACCAGCTCTATTGCCATTCCCTTTGCTTTCGATTTCTATGGCACTACGCAGAGCAGCTTTTATATCAATAATAACGGCAACGTATCCTTCGGGAATCCTTACAGCACCTATAATCCCAGCGGTTTCCCCATTGCCGAATATCCCATGCTTTCTGCTTTTTGGGCGGATGTGGATACGCGCCTTGCTGCTTCCGGCAAAGTGTATTACAAGGTGGAGGCTACACGGGTAACGGTGATCTGGAATGGCGTGGGCTATTACAACAATAAAACTGACAAACTGAACACCTTCGAGCTGATCTTCACCAATGGCACCGATCCCTTAATTGGTATCGGTAAAAACGTAGCCTTCAGCTATGGCGATATGCAATGGACTACCGGGGATGCCTCTGGAGGCACAAACGGCTTTGGCGGAACCCCATCCACGGTGGGGCTGAACAAAGGCGATGGCATAAACTATGGCTTGATCGGCAGATTTGACCATGAGGGTACAGATTACAACGGTCCCGGTGGTGCTGCATCTGGAATAAGCTATCTGGATAATCAGCTTTTCACTTTTAACACGCTGATGGGCAATAATATCCCTCCGCTGTTTACCAATGTGCCTACCGCTCCAGTAATGCTGCAAGTGGGGAATAGCCGCACGCTGAACATCTCTGTTGTTTCGCCCCTTCCTACTAATATCGTTTCAGCGGTGGTGCAGCATAATTTCACTTCTGGCTTAACCGTTTCAGTAATCCCCGGTAACCCTTGCCAGATAAGCATCCAGGTAACCGGCAATGCCGCTAATTTGGGGAATCACACTGTCACCATTGTGGCTTCCGATAATGGTACTCCGATTCTGGAATCCACCACCAGTTTTACGATAGGGATTATCTCTCTTTCGGAATACGTATTTGTGGCAAATCGGCTAAGCTCTGATATCAGCGTGATCGATACCGCCACAAACGCTGTTTATGGACCCTTTTTAACCGGGCAGCTTGGTTCTAATTATCTGGCTGATTTTGTGGTATCGCCCAATAGTCAGTTTGCCCTTGTTTCCAATTTCAACAATAATACTGTATATCAGCTTGATATCTCCAATCCCCTTAACCCCAGCTTGTTAGCATCTTATGTGCTTAGTTTTCGGGCTGAGGATATTACCCTTTCTTACGATGGAAGGTTTGCCATTGTAGCCGATGGAGGCACTACAACCATGCTGGCTGTGATCGATCTGCAATCTCGTGCCACCATTCAAAATCTCAATATTTCGCCTCGCTTTGCGCAAGGTGTGTCCATCAGCATCGATGGCAAGGTGTTGGTTAACGATTACCACAATGGCTATGTGTATCAATATCTGCTAAACCTGCAAACGGGGATGTTAACTGATTCCGGCAGCTCAATTGCCATCTCCAGTGCTTTTAACTCTGCCATAAGCCCCTCTGGGGAGTATGCAATTGCCTGTGGTGGTTCTGCTTCCAACACGAAGCTGCTGAAGCTGAATCAGGATAATTCCCTCACGGTGGTACAGACGATAGAGAGCATTGGCTCGCAATCGGCTGTATATAGCCCGGATGGCAGCAAAGTGCTAATTGCAGTAATTGGCAGCCCGAGTAAATTGCATGTTTACAATGTGCAGCCAGATGGCACTTTGCTGTTTGCCTCCAGCTATAACCTTAGTGAATATAGTTCTGGTGGATATTTTGGAGTAGATCCCCTGGCTATCAATAGTGCAAACAGCAAGGCATACGCGAGTAATCTGTACGAAACCTATGCCAATGTGCATGCCATTGATTTAACAACCGGAACACTTACATATCTTCCTACCGGTAGCCCCGTAGGTTTGGCAATTGCCAATCTGCCCTTGAAGGCATATTTCAGCTATAAATCCTCCAGTTTATTGCTGACTAATTCCGTGCAATTCAAACAGTTCTCCACTGGCGCACCGCAAAGCTATCTCTGGAGCTTTGGCGATGGAAACAGCAGCACAGCCCAAAACCCAAACCATGAGTATTCAAGCCCGGGGATCTACACTGTAAGCCTTACCGTAACGCGTGGCACGTTCACAAACACAGCTACCCAAAGCGTTACAATCGCCTTCGATGCCAATATTCATCTCACGGCTGCAGGCTCTCCCTATTTCTTTAGTAATAGCATCAATATTATGGCGGGACAAACCCTTACCATCGATAGCGGTGTAATGGTTAACTTCGCCCCGGGTACAGGCTTAACGGTTAATGGCATCATTACCGCCAACAGCGCCACCTTTACCGGTAGCGAAACTGCAGGCTGGAATGGGATTATTATCAATAGCACGCTAAGCCCGCTCACCTTTAATAACTGCACGATCCTGAACGGCATTCAGGCGCTAACCTTGGAAAGCACCAGCCTGAATATCCTTAATCTACTAATCAGCAAAACCAACGTGTTTCCCGATGAACTGGGGATTTCTGTGCAAGGCTATTCCAATGTAACCCTCACCAACGTGCAAGTTCTGAATTACATCCGCGGGATAGTGTTCAATAACCCTGATGTCCGTATTTCCAGTAGCCCCACGCTATCGAATGTGCGCATCCGCAATACCAGCAGCAGCGTTCGTACCGATTGCACTGGCTTGGAAGTTATTGGTTCGGTTGCTCTTATCATCAATGGTGCCGAGATCGAAGAATACGATAATGGCATCGTTTGGGATGGTCAGGGCGCAAGCTTCCGCACCACTCCTACCCTTGGTAATGTGCGTATTCGCAACACCAGCAGCAGTGTCCGTAATGCCAGCTTCGGGATTAAGCTGCTAAACCTGTCCAGCGTGATTGTGGAAAGTGATTCCATCGGTGGTTACCCTAACGGTTTGCACATAGAAAATAACCTGCCTGATAACCGCCTTAGCTCTACTGCCACGCTTGGCAATGTGCGTATTCGCAACACCAGTAGCAGCGTGCGTACCGATACCTTTGGCGCAACGATATTGGGTAGTATTGCATCCACCATTAACAATATGGAGATAAGCTACTACAGCACAGGAATGTATATTGAAGGCGATAGCACCGCAACCCGCATCTCAGCAAGCACCACGCTTGGCAATGTGCGCATCCGCAATACCAGCAGC
>JAVEUB010000256.1:0-4229 GCA_034005785.1 Cloacimonas sp. (SeqCode)
GATCTCAGCGGTGTGTATTATTTCCGCTTAAAATCCGGAAGCTACAGCAGCACCAAGAAAATGGTTCTGATGAAGTAGTTTGAACTTAAAGAGTCACCTGTATTGCTTGATTGCGATAATAGTATGGTCAAGCCTGGAGATCACCGGCAAGCTGGTTGGAGTTGGGATCGATCCCTTCACCTTAACGGCATGGCGGTTCATGATTGGAGGCGTGGCACTATTACCCTTCGCAATTCGGCAAGCCAGAGCGGCTGAATTTAAATTAAAACCAAGCAGCATACTGCGCATTGGTAGTTTGGGAATCCTGAACGTGTGCGTTAGTATGCTGCTTTTACAATTATCCATATTTTATGGAAAAGCATCGCTTACAGCGGTGATAGTAAGCATGAACCCCCTCTTTGTGAGCGTCTTTGCCTTGCTGATTATTCGTGAAAAACTTAACCACTTACAGCTATTAAGCCTGGTGATGGGTATGTTGGGTTTGCTGATAATCATTTTCAGCGAGCGGGATTTCAACAATTCATCTTTTCAAAATCTCCCCTTGGGGATAATCTTAGCGATACTGGCTTCCCTAACGTTTGGGCTATGGACGGTATTAACCAAATCAGAGGTTGCCAAGCATGGGAATATCTTTACCAATGCACTATCGTTTTTGGTTGGTGGCATTGTTTTGCTGCTGATCAACGTGGTTATCGGCAAACCCGCTGCCTTTAGTTTTACCCTGCGCAACATTCTCTTTATAAGCTACTTGGGGCTAATTATCACTGGAGCTTCGTATCTGTTGTATTTTGAAGGCATGAAGGTAATATCCGCCAGCCGTGCTTCAGTTTATTTCTTTCTAAAGCCAGGGCTTGCCGCTTTTCTGGCTTACCTGATCTTGAAAGAAACACTCAGTTGGGGACAGTTTGCGGGTATTGTCCTGATCGTTTTTAGTTTAGGGCGCAGCTTTTTCCTGGGATTCGTTTCTTCCTCATCAGTAAAAAATGAGCAATAAAAAGAGCAGCACACAGTGAAAAAGCTAATGATTATCACCAACCTATACCCGCATCAATACAACAGTTCTGCTGGTATCTTTGTTTATCATCAGGCTATAGAGCTGGCTAAACACTACGAAGTAATGGTGGTAGCCACTTGTGACGGATATCCCTACAGCACAGAATTTTCCAATACAGGCAATCTACGTGAAAGCAAAATCTACTATCCCTACTGGAAACGCTATTATCTAAGCTCGCTATTTACCTATCGACTTTTTGCCATCCCTTTCATAAAACAGTGTTTAGCTGTTTGGCAACCCGAGCTAATTCACGTACACGATTTCCGCCATGTGCCAGAGCTTGTTTGCCTGAAACCCTGGCTGAACAAGCAGAATTTACCACAATATCTAACTGTGCATAATATCCGCACTCATCCCCTGCGTTTAGTAGGAAATCACTTACGCTGGTTCTATAAACAGGGCATGACGCTGGCTTTCAAACGTTGGACACATATTTTTACCGTTAATTCACGTTTGGCAGAATGGGTTTTGCCCTATACCACTGGCGACAAGCTGAGTGTGATCGGTAATGCAATAAGCCCCTTCGTGGCAAGTAGTAGTAAAGATTTGAGCAAGTTTACCAGCAACCTCTCTCCTACCAGCTACAAAATTATCAGCGTAGGCAATCTCGTTACCGAAAAAGGTTTCCATTACCTTATTGAAGCTGTGCATATCTTATGTGGTCAGGGCTTTGAGTTTCAGCTTTCAATTGTGGGTGATGGGCCTCAACGTGATAGCTTAATCAGGCAAATAGCAATGCTGAAACTGGAAACACGAGTAACCCTTTGCGGAAGGCTGGATAACAGCCTGGTACGCAGTATGTATGCTCATTTCGACGTTTTTGTTTTACCCAGTTACAGTGAGACCTTCGGCATTGTGTACATCGAGGCTATGTTTGCAGGATTACCCGTTATTGGCGTAACTGGACAAGGCATATACGGCATTATGGAAGATGGCAAAGAGGCTATGTTTGCGAAAGCAGAAAGCAGTAGCGATTTAGCTGATAAGATCAAATTCCTGATAGAGAATCCAGATGTAGCCAAATCGATCGCTGATGCAGGTTGCACATTGGTGACACAAACTTATCTTCTCCCCAAGTTGATCGCTAAAATAACGGATGTTTATGAAAGACAATAAGATCCTGATGATTATCAACGAATTCCCGCCTACAGGACAAAGCGGAGTTCAGAGAGCACTGAAGTTCTTAAAATACAATGTTGCAGCTGGCTGGGATGTGCACGTTATTGCGCCACTTGGTTCGGTGCGTAAAATTACCGACTATTCACTGCTCAAGGAAATCCCCCCTACCTGTCATCTGCATCGGGTTGGCGGTTTGGGGATCAAAACTGTTTCCGAAAGCAAAATGGTACATGCCCGCTTTCCCGCTACTGCACCAAAATCTCCAGTTAGCAGGCTTTATTGGCAAGTACTTAAACTAATTAACGATCTGCTATTCCCTTATGATAAACAAATCGGTTGGATGCCCTTCGCCTTGCTCAAAGCCACTATCCTAATTAAACGCTACAAGATTCGCAACGTGTATATTACAGCTTTCCCCTATTCTGCTTTTCTGGTGGGTATAGCGCTGAAACTACTATACGGTAAGCGCATATTTTGGGTAGCTGATTACCGGGATTCCTGGCAATTTGCCCCTTCAATAGAACGTTATATGCTACCCTTTAGGCGTAAAATTGTAACAGGGACGGATGACATAGTTTTGAAAAAGTGCGATACAGCCTTGTTTGTAACCAAATATATACATGAACAGTACTGCCAGAAACACCCTTGGCTGAAAGATAAATCCGCCGTTATCACCAATGGCTACGATGAAGCTGATTTTAAACAGCTACAGCCTAAGCTTTACGATTGCTTCACATTCGCCTATATGGGCAAGATGCATGTTAACTATGGCAATCCCTTGCCTTTGCTAACGGCAATAGCAGGATGCAACCTGGGAAAGTTTCAATTCGTGCATATTGGCAGTGCCGATGAAACTGTGCTGGAGTCTATCGGCAAAGCCGGTTTTGATTTTTACAAGTTTGAAGGCTATAAGCCGCATGCGGAAGCCTTGAACTATTCAGCCGGAGCAGATGTTAACTTGATTATCCTTAGTGACGATCGCGGTTCAGAGCACGTTTATACTGGTAAACTCTTCGAATTATTGCGCTTGGGGAAACCGATACTGGCTGTAGGACCAAAAAAGTGCATAATCGCAGAGGTATTACAAGAAACCGGCTTGGGAAGATATGCCTGGATTGGCGATGTGGAGCAGATTCAGCAGCAATTAAACCTACTGCTAATGGATTCTGGGGATCGCATAATAGATATTAGTAAGATACAAAAATATTCACGGCAAGCACTAAGCGCACAGTTACTTAAGTTATTCGCTACCGACTGATCTTTCTTGTTTCGCGCAGATTTACGAGAGATAAAAAGCGCAGATTCACGCAGAAAATGCGAGTGATAAGGTGTTTCGGTAACTTCAGTGTTCTCGGTGGTTTATTAGTGTATTTATACCCTACTCTAAAGATGCCAATAGCTCTGTTACCTTGGCAAATACAATTTCCGGCTTCAGCTTGCTAAGGCACTCCACCTCACAATGCTGTTTCTTTTTCCCCACACAGGGAGCACAATCCGTTTCATAACGAATAATGTGGCTATTAGGGGAAAATGGCGCAGTTTGCTTTTCGTCTCCAGGCCCAAAGATGGTGAGGCTCAAAACCCTAAAACATGAGGCTATATGGCCTATTCCCGAATCGGTATTGATAAAGAAACTACATTGGGAAATAAGCGCTGCCACATGCGCCAGGCTCTTTTCTGTTAGTAGTAAGGCACCAGTTTTAGCACTGATGTATTCTCCCACATCCAGCTCATCTGGCCCGGCAATAACGATTATCCGATAGGGATAATTCTGCTTAAGCATGCCTATGATATCTACAAAATACTCCTGTTTCCAGCGTCGGTATTTGTTCTTTGCCATAGAACCAGGATGCACGCATACAAAAGGTTTCATACTCAATTCGTGGGTTTCGAGATAGCTATTTGCCCAAGCTAAGTTGCCTTCTTGCAGCATGAATTGAGTAGATAAATTCAGCTCTTCTTTGCGTGAAATTGCTTCTTCCCAAGAAGGCAACGGTAAAAACGCTTTGAACAGGTTATAGTTAGCTCTGGTTCTTGACCATGAGCGGTTAAATTT
>JAVEUB010000020.1:0-17855 GCA_034005785.1 Cloacimonas sp. (SeqCode)
TCGGATATCATCTGGCTACAGCACCACTGAAACTTTGCCCCAAAGGCAGTTAATCCTTTGGCTACATTGTCGCTTAGATCGCTTATGCTGTAGCTGAGCCGTTCTGTGATAGATTCTACCCTGGCATCAGCTTGTTCCTGAATCTGCTGTATGACTTCGTTCTGCTGTTCCAGAATTTCAATTTGGAAATCCCGCTGCCTGTATGTTTCGATGTTGCGTGCTTCAATGTGCATCTGTGCTAGGGATTCGTTGCTGGCGATAAGCTGTCGGGTTTGCTTGGAGATATCCATTGCCAGGCTTTTATTGTTCTTCTTCACATCCTCAATATACAGCTGTCCCTGGATAAAATCCAGATATGAGAGATGAGAGCCATAGACATAATTTGAGCTGTTCATACTTCCTCCTGCTTATCTAAAACCGATGGCTTTGTGCTTTGAATCTTTGGATTCAAAAGACTGACTGATTTCCAGTTCGCAAATGCGACACACCTGTTCTGTAGTCAGTTTCTTATTTTTGGCTATACTACCTGCGAGATGCAAACCCGCATTGCGGATAACTTTGGTTATCTGCCCTCCGGTTAATTCATATTGGGATAGCTTTTCAAGATTCAGCGTTGCCACTCCTGGAAGTTTTTTAGGTAGCCTTACCTTCCAGATTTTCATTCTTTCCTGCTGTGCCGGCGGCGTGAGACATAGGATTAAATCGAACCTGCGGCTATATGCTTCATCAAGACACTCAATTAGGTTTGTGGTAGCAATAATGATACCCATAGGGTTTTCCAGAGCTTCGAGGATGATATTCTGAATTGCGTTCCAAGCCTTATCCACGCTTTGAGTTACATCCGATATCCTGTTGTTTAGCAACTGATCGGCTTCGTTGAAAAGCAGAACGGGTGGGTTGCTCATAGTTTGGCAATATCCATAGTATTTAACAAACAACTCTTTGGCATTTTGTTCTGCCTTCCCAAAGTACTTACTCAGGATGTGGCTGCTATCGGTTTTTAGGATTTGTTTGCCCATCTCTCCTGCAATAACTTCTGCTGCAAGGGTTTTTCCTGTGCCCGGAGAACCGTGTAAAAGTACCGAGAATCCTCGGTGAGAGTTCTTTTTGGCATAGCCATCTATTCCCCATTTAGAAAGAAGCTGGAGCGTGGAATCCTGTTTGAAGGATATTACTCTTTGTAAAGCTATTGTCTGTTCGTCGGATACAATAATATCCCTTAGCTTATATGCCGGCTCAAGTACATCATATAGCGGACAAGCCGTTATTTTCGTTTGGGTTTCAGCTGTAGCAACGCCACTATCGTGCATAGATTCCAAACCAAGTAGTTCATGCTTTACCCAGTTACTTATGCAGAGTTGCTTTCTTGCAGCTGCTTGCTCTATATCCATATTTAGTTCCAAGCTACTTAGAATATTGTGTTTAACAAGGTTAGAGTCCTTTATGGAATTCAACGTTAGCTTATGTAACTCATAATTGTCATCTTGTTGCCCGATAAATGAACTAAACATCATATCCTCAGACTCCTTTGTTTCGATGTTTAACAGCATTAAAAATAGCAACACTTCTTCCATAGTTAAGTGATAGCGCAACCGGAAACTACGGAATCGCAGCAACTGAGCAGTTGCTGCTTCTTTATCTGTAACAATATCCAACATTTCTTTTACTAATAGGTGGGAATCCAAAGACCAGTGGATGGTAACAATAGATGCATCTTTTGCATCCTGATACAATCTATTGGCAGCTTTCCACAGCATTATCCATGTCATCAGATGTTCATTATCAGATGTAAAGGGAGTTTTTCGATAAGGGCTAAAGTTCTGAGCTTTCCCGGTAATGAAATCTAAAATTGGCTGGCTAAGGCTGAGATTCATGCTGTAAAAGCACTTGTCATATTGTGCCGCAACAAAAGGCATAAATGGAGTATGAATTTGTACATCACCCTCCTCAATCACGATACCCAAAGAGAGAAGATGCCGTATTTTATGCATTTGTTGATAAGCTAATGCAGGGCTATCGAAAACGCTTAGCAAAACATCTGATACGTCTGAATTTCGCCTCCCTTTTGCTATCGTACGCCATAAGAAAGAAATGATCATCAAATCCGTAGTATCTAATCCTAAATGTCTTGCCCAGCTTCGCAATCTGGCATTTTCGCAATAAGCGATGGGGGATTCATAAACGTCCTCCACGCTTTGTTCAATCCCCTCTTCACAATCAAATAGTTCATACAGTCCTCCCACAGAGTTTGTATTTCTCGATTTACTGATATCGAAGAGTACCTGCGCTAAGGGTGTATCCTCAACGTTCTCTTTTTGTTTTCGGCTAAACCGAGTTTTTTCACTCTTATTCATCAAAACCTCCCTTTGGCTTATGCTTAGTAATAAATCAATATACGTGCCAAATCAGGAAGTTATTTATGTAAATGCATATTTGATTGTATAATAGTGGCTTGCAATACGTGAATAAACTGCAATCACGCACGAATAATACACTTGCCATCACATGTATATTATGATAATACTATTATCATTACTCAATGTGATAGTGAGCTTTCATGGGTAACAGACAGCTATATTCTTGTTATACTTTGCATCCAGCTTTCCATTGGCGGCTATATTCTTATTCTGCAGGATATGTCCATCATCACTGTGTTAACTCGCATGAAACAGGGTAAGAACAAATTGAAATGAGATTGAAATGATGCCCAATGCACCAAAAAGCAATTGCCATGCAATTGCCTATATCTGTTATACTTAACGCGATACTGTGCTTTCTTCCTTGCTTGTGGGTGTTCATCACACCATCATCATTTATTAATCAAGCGTTAACCATTAAGGCTTGATTAATGGGTGATAAATATATGATTTACAGTTTGGAGCAAGGAAGAAAAGTGGGATATAAATGGCCTTTCCTGATTTTGCATGACAGCCAAAGTGAGGATGAATAGTAGGAGTGTAAGATGAAGTCAACTGTAAAAGAAGGACTAAAAGGCTTTTCCGGCAAGCTGGACGGGGCGATATACTACTATCACCCACGCCTGAAGCGTACGCTGATGCGCCGTGCTCCCAAGATGCCCATTCAGCCGGAAAACATTGAGTACGCCACCATTGCCAGGCAGATATTGCGCATCATCAGTAAAGATCAGAGTTTATATAGTGGTGGAGATGGGACTATTGTTGAAAAGGCTGTAGTGATCAGCACACAGGACAGGATGTTGAGTGTTAGAGCTTAGTATAAGTACATTGAGCATATTGCAACCAAGGCAGGTTTAAGCTATAGAATGTTACTTCAATCGTTACTAAATTCTGACAAATATTTTCAGAAATACAACTATCAGAGCGAGACTGATTTCTGAATGCAATCTATCCCGTCTTTTGTTAAGATAAGAACTACCTTAGGGCTTGATCCTACTGCTCTGCCTGATTGAAATCAATGAGGAAGGGTAGATAGTTATCTCGATTTACCACATCCGTCTTTGCCTCGGGATAATTCTTTGTGAAAGTGAGAGGTAAATTGGGAGTTTTTTTGGGGTTCCACTTTAGCTCGAAGGCATGCAGTTCTTGTCCAGTGATCTCAATTAGGTCTATCTCCTGCTTTTGGGTTGTGCGCCAAAAACAATGTTCAAAGCCATGGTGCTTGCTCAGCATATACTTGCGCCGTTCTGAGATGAAGTAATTTTCCCAGAGTGAGCCAATGTCAAGCCGGTCTTCCAGCGGTTTAAAATCATTGATCATGGCGTTGCGGATGCCATTATCCCAGAAATATATCTTATTCGAGCGTTTTAACTCATTGCGAACGTTGCGGCTATAGGAACCCATACGAAACAAGATAAAACTTTGCTCCATTAGATAGATATATCGCTCTATGGTCTTGGCATCCAGCCCTACAAGGCTACCCAATTCTGCGTATGAAACTTGTTTACCCACCTGTAAGGCGATTGCCTTCAATAGCTTTTTCATCAAGTCTGGTCTTTTTACTTCCTGGTAATTCAGCACATCCCGAAAGAGATACGATCCCGCTGTTTCCATCAGAATATCTTCGGCATCTTGTTGGGCAAGAAATACTTCAGGGTAGTTACCATAGATCAATCGGTTGGGTAATCCACTCATTACCGCGCTGATACCGGCATGATCATACAACTCGCCAGTGGAGAGGGGACTGAGGATAAACTCAAACTTGCGCCCTGTCAAAGGTTCCACCGTAGAATTCGATAAATCCAAGGAAGATGAACCGGTTGCTATCACCTGTAGATTCGGGAGAGTATCGATAATGGACTTGAGCTTCAGCCCGATGTCTGCTATGCGCTGGGCTTCATCCACCAGCAAATAATCATATTTGCCAAAGCGAATGCGAACATCCTCTTCGCTATGAATGTTGAGCAGATCGTGGCTCTTGGCAAAATCTCCATTTATCGTAAGCAGTTTGTTCATATCTTTAGATAAAGCCTGCACCAAGGTTGTCTTGCCTGTTCTTCTGGCACCATAGATAATAATCGCTCGTTTTTTGTGCATATACTTCGGAATCATCTGCGCAATTTGTCTACTAATCATAATTCTCTACCTCTGATGACAAAGTAATCCGTGAGCAGATGAAGCCAAGCATAAATCATAATATATCAGGAGTGTCTTCCAGATATATTATAATAAATCTGGATTTACGAGATGCAGGCAGTCTCCATGGTTGTCCTGCAACACCGGTTATCGGCATTTTCGGAGCTTTTCCCGGGGTTTTTAGCCCAATCTATGGAAATTCGGGCTTAAAAAGGGGAGCATTATGCACCGCTGGCATTCTTTTTACCCCAGCAAACCCTAATAGTAACTGGCTTTTATGTTTCTGGTACATGAGCACATCATATACTTGAGATGTTTATGCTTGTTTGTGTCACCAGTAAAGTACTAAACATGCTCTGCTACCAAGTTTTCTCATATCAACTACATGAAGAACGGGATCAAGATATATGAGCGCTGTTTTAGGGTAAGGTGCTTGGTCAAATCATCTACTGGTATAACCAGATACTGGAATAAGTACAACTGCAGATCGCTAAATGAAACTCTTTTGCAAAACATCAGCCAGTACTTCTTGCGTCCAGTGCTCGAAAATGCCAGGATTGAAAGGGATACATTGCGTTTTTATTCCACTGTTATCACCCGCGTGAAAACGTTTTGTCATTCCTGCGGAGGAGCTTGTGTGAAAACTCTTGTCATACCCGCGGAGGCAGGAATCCAGCCCATTTACAAGTTCTGTAAGAACGGAAGATAATCATATATATATCAATGCTTTATTTGTGTCATCCCTAACGGGATTCATCAGGGCTGGATTCCCGCCTCCGAGGCTGTGTGAAAACGTTTTGTCATACCCGCAGAGGCGGGTATCCAGCCCATTTACAAGTTCTGTAAGAACGGAAGATAATCATATATATATCAATGCTTTATTTGTGTCATCCCTAATGGGATTCATCAGGGCTGGATTCACGCCTCCGCGGGAATGACAAGGAGTTTCGGTGCTTTCGGTGGCTAATTAATATCATCCCGGGATTAATCAGGGCTGGTTTCCGTCTCCGCGGGAATGACAGAAGGTTTTGCAGTTTTCGCACAAGCTCCTACGCAGGAATGCCAATGCAAGCGGAAAAAAAAGCAACACAGTCGATCTCACATTCTGTTTGCCGCAGAATGCCTTTTTTTGTTTGACATTACTCCGATGCTTTTAAAAATGGGTTTTCATTAAAATTGGAGATATTATGATTAGATATTTAACTATCGTCTTGGCTCTTATGTTGCTTGCACCTCTTAGTGCAGAATTTATGGTAGATCTGGATTGGACTAATATCCAAACTACCACAACCTCGGATATGGCAAATTATTCTGTGAAGTTACCCAGCGGTGATGTAATCACAGCCGGAGGAAAAGAACTTCAGAACCCCGACAACACCTATAATCTTTACCCATATATAATGCGCATAAGCCCTGCAGGCGAAGTGGTGTGGAGCACAGGTTACCGCCTCTCCGCCATAGAAAACGTAAATACCGAAGCGATTTACGTCTCTATTCTCAGCACCGGTAATTTATTCGTGGGCTGCAAGAAAACAACCGGGGGCGGATTCTTCATGATAATAAACCCCCAGAATGCATCTGTTGTCTCCAGCGCATTCCCCGGCTATGATAACGTTGATGCGTATACCCTTAGCCCTACAGATCAGGTGTATGTAGTCGATAACATTCATCCTGCCGGAGATTCACCCTATTTTACCCTTAGCAAGTATTCTACAGGCGGAATACTATCGGCAACTGCTACTTATCGCACCAGCGGAACATACAATCAAGCCGAATCTATTACCCCTTTGCCAGATAACTCTTTTCTGGTGGCAGGAGAGCAAGATAACAAGGCACTGGTGCTGAAGTATAACAGCAGCCTACAGCTTGTGAACACCTACATTTTACAGCCCTATACTTATCTGGATTATAGTGCCACGCAAATTGCTGTTTCCGGAGATGGTTCTATGTTTGTAGCAGGCGAATCCTATACTCAGGGCGAGTATAACGGGTTTATCATCAAAACTAATGAGGATGGAGAGATACAATGGTCTAACGGCAGTGGCAGCAGATATAATAGTGTGGCGATCTTGGATGATGGCAAAATTGCCGTAGCAGGAGTATATGGAAACATAAACTCCCCCCGTAATTACGTTTGTATGTTCAACAACGAGGGTGAATACATCTGGGGTGAGCTTAGCACTGATTACTATGGGCATCATCACAATATCATAAATAGCGGATTGAACGAGTTTCTTGCCGTGGGCTGGAACAATGACCACTCCGGCACCTACCAATCTAACTGGATACTAAAGCATTACCATAGCTGGATGGATAACGATATCGTGGTAACGGAGATATTGCCCTTTGAACCAACTTGGGAAAACAATATAGTGGAAGTAATGGCAACTGATACGCTGCTGTTTTCCATCACCGCCTATGATCCTGATAATAATCAGCTTACCTATCATTGGACTTTGGATGGTGAACTTGTGTCCGCAACCTCAAGCTTCAGCTTTGAAAGCGAGTTATCACAGGAAAATCAGAGCTTTGGCTTATGGCTGTATGTAACTGATGCATCCCGCAATATGCTGAGCTATTTCTGGCAGGTGAATGTGCTTCCCTATGTGAACCCACCTTACGAGCCTTCCCCGCTATACCCCTATGATACCGCAACAAACTATCTGGTGGATAGCAATCCTGCTCTTAGATGGGCTTATAGCTGGGACTTAGCGCATAGCCAGGATCGCAGTGTGCTGTATCTGGGAACTAACTATCAGGGTATTGCAGACCTGAACCCAGCCTATAAAGTTCAGGATGACGGCACTTTGCACGATAGCTACAATTTTACTATGGCTCCAAACCAAACCTATTACTGGCGGGTGGTTGCCTATAACGGTACCCAGAGTACCACCGGCGCAGTGTGGAGCTTTAGCACGGAAAGCATCGTAAACAGCTTCCCCTGGGTGCAAGATTTTGAAGGTGGTAACCTTCCTCCCGTGGGCTGGAATAACCTTGATAGCCCCGGCATTTCCCAAAGCCCACAGCCCGGAATGGGCGGAGGCTGGGGTGCCGCTTATGAAGCACAATACATCCATGCAGGCAGTGGTGCCATGAGTTGCACGCCCTACCAAATGCCACAGTATTATTGGCTGCAAAGTCCGCTGATTAACATTCGCAGCTCTTCTCAACTGCATTTCTGGGTGAATTACCAGAGCAGCAGCGAAAACCCTACTGAGCTTTATGTGATGATCAAGACCGCACTTGGCTGGCAGCAGCTTTATAGCTTTGATAGCCCTGTCAAAAACAATGTGTACGCCTCCGAAGTAGTTATTCCCCTGGGTGCATACTACGGACAGAATGCACGTATTGCCTTTGTTTACAACTGTAGCTCAGGGGCAAACACCGTGGCAGTGGACGATATCATCATTACCGCCGATGCGGCTTTGCCGGTTCCTCAAAATGTACAGATCGTTAAGAATGGCACTCAGGTGCAGCTAAGCTGGGATAGCGCAAGTGCAGAAGAGCTTTTCAAGGTTGATGCAGCCATCTCACCAGAGGGACCGTGGACACAAATATCCGGCGAAAGCGGATTCAGCAGAGTGGGCAGCCGCACTTACTGGAGCACCAGTATTGCCGGCAAAGCCTTCTATAAAGTAACACGTTACACCCCCTAATTATACACAATCCCATGTTTAGAAGTAATTAGAGCTATATTAAACGTTTGGGAATGCTCAACCTGCGTTGCAAAGGGATTACAGCCTAAGCACCCTGTTTATTCTTTGGGTAACTTGCTTTGAAATGAACACAGGTCTTTTTGGGATTAAACAGCCATGTAGCCCCAGGGAAGCCGAATTCCAATTCGGCAGGATAAGTTGTCGAGCCTGCCTACGAGGCTGTGTGAAATCGTTTTGTCATTCCTGCGGAGGAGCTTGTGCGAAAACGCTTGTCATACCCGCCTCCGCGGGAATGACAGAAGGTTTTGCAGTATTCGCACAAGCTCCTGAAGCAGGAATGACAATGATAGAACGGAAATAAAGGAAAAAATGGGGGAATGCCTGTAGAATGCGCCAATCGTGTGGGTTCCATAGTTATCCATCACCAAAGTTATTTTACTGGCATCCTTGTACTTATCTGCAATTGATTTCATGAATACAGCCCAGTCATCTTTTTTCTTGTATTTAGTTACTTGAATACTCCTCTTGCCACCTTGGGATTGCTGGTTTTATCTTATTTCTTTTACAAGACCGATTTTGGAGACACTGTCTCCACAATGTTGTTCACTGCTTCCACAAAGTGTTTTTCAGCCGTAGAAGGCTGTTCAAGCTCTGTTCTGTGCCAGTTATCATATTCCAAGCGAGCTTTGTGTAGAGCTTTTTCATGAGTTACATTGCCGGCATGTTCTAAAATATCCCTTCCGCTAAGCTTTAGGAATTCATCCAGCTTCACAATCCAATCTTTCATATACATGGGCTTGCGGCCCAGAGCCTGTAACTCGGCAAAATCAAGGTAGAGGGTTACAATTCGGTTCAAGATATCGAGTTCAGATTCATTCAAATAGTTTTTTGCTACCTCAATATCTGCCTTGCGGGGAGTGTCTCCCGACCAGCTTGTAAGTCCCATGTGTGCTTTGGTAGAATCTGCTCTTTGAAACACGATCTCAGCAGCAGTATGACCATGGCTTGCCCAATGCATCTTGTTTTGGATAACTTTGAAGAACTCCCGGGATATATCTGATCTGGGATCATAATCGATACTGGTGGCATAAATATCCAGAACCTTGCGCCAAAAGACCTTCTCCGAAGAGCGGATGTCCCGGATGCGAGCAAGCAGTTCGTCAAAGTAGCTTCCGCCACCTGCCTGTTTCAAGCGTTCATCATCCAAAGCAAAGCCCTTTACTATATATTCCCTCAAACGCCCCGTAGCCCAGATACGAAAATGAGTAGCAATCTGAGATTTAATCCTATATCCCACACTAATAACCATGTCCAGATTATAGTGCATGGTTTGGTAGTTCTTACCATCTGCGGCAGTTATTAAGAAATCCTTAATAACTGATTCCTGCTCCAATTCACCCTCTTCAATGATGTTATGAATATGAATATTTACGTTGGCAACAGTAGTTTGATATAGCTCTGCAAGCTGTTTCTGACTAAGCCATAAAGTATCATTCAAGAGTTTGGTTTCGATTTTTATCCTGCCATCCTGATTTGTATAGATCAGAAAGGTGGGCTTGGTAGTGATCAAATCCTTCTTCATTATCCCTCTTTGTTATCTGCTTGTTTCAGCAAACTTTGTACATCCAGATTGATGCTGGAAACTGCCCAATCCGGCTCTTGAGTATAAGGATTGCGAATGCGGTAAATCAGGCGTTCTAACAGCGAACCATCGTTCTTCTTGTAATAAACTGTGAGCGCATTAAGTCCAATGGGTTCACTCGTAACGATGCGAACCACTTCTCCAGGTTCCAAGCCCTGGATCAGAGCCCCAGCCTTTATGTCTTCTAATCTGATCATACCTATTCCCAATAGTATCTTAACTGCTTTCTGAGCGCACTCTTCAGGCACCCAAGAAACAAACATCCCAAGACACAAATAGAATCAGTTTTTTGATAAAAACAAACCAATTTTCATATTATTGCAGGGGCTCATACTGTCAATGAGAAAAGCAGCTGGCATTCCCCCATTTTTTCCTGTCATTCCCGCCGACGAGCTTGTGCGAAAACGTTTTGTCATACCCGCGGAGGCGGGTATCCAGCCCATTTATAAGGTGTGTAAGAACCGAAGATAGATGTCTATACTGCAATGCTTTATTTGTGTCATCCCTACCGGGATTCATTAGGGCTGGATTCCCGCCTCCGCGGGAATGACAGAAGGTTTTGGAGTTTTCGCACAAGCTCCTACGCAGGAATGACAGAAGGTATTGTAGATTTTTGTACTTCGTCATATTTGGAACTCCAAGCTTATAAGGCCGATTGGCACAATATTGTTGAATTCATATTGGCATCTTGGTTTCCCATCATTATCCCGAACAATGGGAACCGGCATGCCTGTTGGGATTAGAGCATAATAGTGTCTTACTGGGCTCTCATCCTTGAATGTATTGATCAAAGTATCGCCTATCTTCCTAACGATTACACAAACATAGTCCTCGCTTGATAAGCATGAAAAATCGGTGGAAATCAACACGGCTTCTATTAGTGTATTTGCCTCCGTGGGAATCAGTTCGCAAAGCTCGTTAATCTTCTCCTCTGGCACTTTCATCGCTCTCATCACTTCTGAGTATATTCCCTCAGGTGTCCAGCTTTGATATTCAGCACAGGGGAGAATGTTATAATCAGGAAGCTTGCTGCGGAGATGATCTAATACATCTGTATGCTTGTTACCCATCAGAGAGACGCTTATGTGATTGCTGCTTGATTTGAACCTTATCCTAAAGGTGGGAGAAAACCCTCTTAGGATATCTACTACGCTGGCAACAGTCAATTCGCTCTCTGAAACAGGTATATAGCCATCCAGCACATAAATCTTGTTTGCTATTGCCAGGGTGTTCTTGATAAGTTGGGGAGGGAAACAGTATAGAGACTTCATTTCCTTGGGAGTTTTGAAGTAATACTCATTGCAGGCAAAGCGTTTGGCTTCCGGATGGCTGAAATCAATACCCTTTCTGATGCAGTTCAAGGCATCGATTGCGAGGGAATCCCTGCGTTCCATATAGTGGCAGTCATTGGTGAGCACTACGGGTATCTTTGTCTCATAAGCCAGGTTCAATAGCTTATTCATGGCAATCGCTTCTTTGGGAAGTCCGTGGTTTTGAATTTCGTAATAGTAATCCTCGCCAAAGACGCTATAATACCAATCCGACACCAGCCTGGCTTCCTCATCTTTGCCTTCCAGCAGCAAGGTGCAAAGCTCTCCCACCACACTAAAGGAGAGGCAGATCAGATCCTGCGCATGGGCTTTTAACTGGCTTTTTGTAATCTTGGGAGCTTGTGGATCAAACTTATAAGCCAGGGTAATCATCCTGCAGAGATTGCTATAACCAGAGCCATTCTTGGCAAGCAGGATTACAGAAAAGGCTCTGCCATCTGTGGTGTCGTTCAAAACTTCAATCTCAAGCCCGATAATAGGCTTTATCCCTGCCTTAATGCACTTATGCCACAAGTGGAAAGCTCCAGCTACACTGTTACGATCCGTGATAGCAACTGCCGGCATCTTTAGCTCCACAGCTCTTTGCACCAAATCGTCTATGATGCAGGCTCCATCCAGCCAACTGTATTCGCTGTGCACGTGTAAGTGAACGAAACTCATCTATCCTCCTTGTTCAACAAAGGCTTGCGTCCAATCTTGCTATTATGTCCTTAGCCTCATTAGAGATTGCATCACACTCTGCAGAGCTTAGCTTGCTATGCAAGTTATTCTTGATCCGCTTAAACCTTTGTTCAGCCTCTTTTTCACAGTATTCCAAGGCAACTATAGTCCACAACAGACCTTTGGCATAGTCTTTCTTGTAGATTGTGTAGAGTCTGCATAATTCTTTCATTGCAGTGAAATGACCGTTATATGATGCTTCTTGCAGATACTTTTCGGCTATGTCATAGTCTGGTTCGCTTAGGTTTGTATAAGCTAAGCCCAGATTGAATTGCGCATCTTTGTGTCCCTGATCGGCGGCAAGTGTTAAATACTTAATTCCGTTTTCGATATCGGCCAAAACAATCTTGCCTTCAAGGTAGATGGTTCCAATGTCATATTGTGCGAGTTCTAATCCCTGATCCGAGGCTTTTTGCAGCAGATCCAGAACTTTGCTAATGTCTTGTGCTACATACTGCCCATCGATATACAACTTTGCCAGGATATACTTAGCTAGAGCCACTCCCTGGGCTGCTGATTTGCCATACCATTCAATAGCTTTCTCCATGTTCTTTTGGGTTCCAAGTCCATTGGCGTAGGCGTAAGCAACGTTGTATTGAGCCAGAGCATGGCCATGTTCGGCTGCACGCAGATACCACTCAAATGCTTTGATGTTATCTTGTTTCAGTCCGTTACCGTCGAAATAAGCATCACCTAACTGGTTTTGGGATTCGGTATGGCCATTTTCTCCATCCCTAAACAACTGCTTTAAAGTTTCGTTCATGGCCATAAACTCTTAGATTTGGGCTTCTGATTATAGTTTTGAATGTCATTTTTTAAGGCCTGTTCATCGCTATAGTTCAAGGGAATATCCCTGTACTTAATCCATACGGATCTCACAGCCTCATGATCGAAAGATCCGTTCCGCTTCCATTTTTGAAATACCTTGTACGGAGTTCTTTGTTTTGCCAGCAACTCACTGAAAGCCATTTTGATACCATTATATTGCTGCTCTAATTGTTCACAAACAGCATTTGTATAGTACTGAGCTATACCTTCTGCCATGTCTTCAGGTAGATAGGTGCAGAGCAGATTCCCTCGAGAACCGTTTATATCGTACCCCGCCAAGGTGTAAGCGTGAGCAAGTTCATGAGTCAACACTACTGTAGCCAGGCTTTCTACTGAGACTCCAAGTAGAAAAGAGAAGTAAGCAATTACTTGCGGATAGAGCTCTATCCATGGTTGAAGGACTGTGGTATGGTGTTTGATTTTGCATGGGAAAAAAACTCCAAGCAAATCATCGATACCAGCTACTTCTTGATTGTAATTTCTAATGATCTTTTTCCTAATTTGTTGCAGTTGTTCTTCTGAGAGATCTCTATGACTTTCATTAAAAAGCTCCCATGGATTTTCGAACACGTTTTTATGCAGAAAAAATAAGACATGTGCCCAAAACTGGAATTCGTTATCATAATTCATAGCTACCATGATATCTGCAACTTCGAATCTGATAATCCGCACCGGAATTGACTTTATCTTATCCTGGCTATCTTCTTGAGCACTGATGTTTGAGCCATTTTCCCACTTTTTAGGCATTAGTTTCAAGGAAGTGAGATCATGGAGTCTTTCCTCGATAGCGCGTATTCTGTGTTTCCTAACGAATGTCGTTGCCTTTACTGCTTCATCAAATTGATCATTGGATACTATTAATCTGTTTGGGTTATTCATGCAATCTCCCTTTTTAGTTAACTTGAAGTTTGATTCCCATGCTTTTACACAAGTCAATCGCCCATTGCTTAGGTTGCTTACAATAATCAGTTGGTTTCAACTCAATCAGTTTTTGCAAGATTTCTACAGGTTCCATGCCCTCGATTTTCATATCGCCTCCATCCCTATAATGTGTTCCAATAGCTTAGATTGTTGATCTTATACAGCTTCTGATACTCTGCCCTGCCACTGATGATCAGATCTGTAATGGATTTGAAGATCGTCCTCGTTTTATCATCCGTTATCAGCTTAGCGAGTTTTTTTGCGTCGTTTGTACTGAAAGGTGCATAACGAGAAGCCGTAGTGAAGTAATTTGTTTTACGTTTTTCGGGGTCTGCACCATCCCTGAAGGTGCTCACTTGCATCCGGCTACTATATACCAGATAGCCAAAGCACTCCATCGCTACTTTTATCATATAACCGATCATCTGCTTGCGTTTCATCAACTGCTCATCTGTTTTTGGAGGGTAACGAACTTCAAACTGCTTTCCCAGGCTCTCCGCTGCAGTTCTTTCAAGTTCTGATGCTGAAATCATTCTGATTATGTTCTCTCTGGCACTTATCAGGTTCCACATACCCATAGCATCCAGCTGATCTTCATTCTTGGCTAAAATTGAAGATAAGCGTGGACTGAAGAGATGGAGTGGCAAGGGATATTCCGTAGAAAGCACTAACGGATATCTGCCCGAGGGGTACAAACTCTTGGCAATTTCTGAAACACCTGATACATTATCTGAAGCATAGGCTTCTGCTACCCGAAGCAGGACGCTGAGCTTAGTTAAATTTAAATCTATCATATTCAATTACCTCTTGGGACATACGTATGAATATGGCGCATCATGTCAATGAATATTTTGGATAATCCTTGGCTTTATGTTTGCACATGGATATTATCTTGTTTATTGGCAATCTGTTGTGCATAGATAAAAAAAGGCGGGCTTGAACGTGTCACCAGGTTTTAATAAGGCTTTCTCAATCGTTCCTTTGGAGGTTGCTTATGCCTGAAAAATAGAGCAAGCTAAGTGCTTGCTCTATATAAGCTAATATATCCTGTTATAGATACCGCTTTATTTCACATGAAAGTTATCCAGGAACTGCTGCAAGATGGCAGCACGGCTGGGATGGCGCAGTTTTTTTAGGGCTTTATCCTCGATCTGGCGGATGCGTTCGCGGGTAACCTGGAAGATATTTCCCACTTCTTCAAGGGTGCGATGATAGCCATCATCGATGCCAAAACGCAGGCGGATAACCCGTTCTTCGCGTGTGGTGAGGGTTTTTAGCACTTCATCCACTTGTTTTTTTAGCAGGCTACGTTCAGCCAGGCGTTCTGGAGAGATAATGGTGCGATCCTCAATAAAATCGCCCAGGATGCTATCTTCGCTATCGTGCCCGATGGGTTTATCCAGCGAAACAGGCTCTTTGCTGATGGAAAGGATGTTTTTGATCTTTTCCACGGGGATATCCAGAACTTCGGAAATCTCTTCGGGGTAGGGATCACGTCCCAGCTTTTGCATTAGGCGTCGGCTGGTGCGGTTAATCTTGTTAATGGATTCTATCATGTGCACTGGTATGCGAATAGTCCTGGCCTGATCTGCAATGGCGCGTGTGATGGCTTGCCTGATCCACCAAGTGGCATAGGTGCTGAATTTATAGCCTTTGCGATAATCGTATTTTTCCACGGCCCGCATCAGTCCGGTGTTTCCTTCCTGAATGAGGTCCAAAAACTCCAGTCCGCGGTTATTATAGCGTTTGGCAATGCTGATAACCAAGCGCACGTTAGCCTCAATCATCTCGTTTTGGGCTTTTTCTTTGTTACGCTCGGCACGGTCAATTTCGCGCAGCAAAAACACCAGTTCGTTACCGGTCATTTTGGTTTCCAGCTCCACACGGCGAATCTTGCGGCGAGCATTTTTGATCTTACGCAGAGTTTCCACAAAGATATTGGGGTCCATGCCGGTTTCGGCTTTCACCTCTTCAAAATCCTCATCGCTTTTCTTAGCACGGCGTCCGTATGTGCAGATTTCGTCGATGGTATAGCGTTTGATGCGAGTTAGCTCTGTAATGCTGTCGTAGCTTTCTTCGATGCGTTCCACAAGGCTGCGGATGCGATACACCATGCGTTTGATCAGTTTGTCGTTATAAGCCAAAATCATAAAGGTATTGATGATCAGATTACGGATATCGTCGATCTCTTCCTGGCGGTTTGCAGTGCCAGTTTCGTCGAAATCGCAATTATCCAAAATCACACCCACTTTATCCAGATTAATCTCGTTATCCTTCAGGATTTCCTTGAACTTATCGATGATCTTTACGTCCTGATTCTTATCGATCCAGGTGCCGATATCCACCTTGAAAATCTGGTCGAGCCGTACACGGCGTTCACGGTAGCGATGCAGGAAATTATACATCTCGCGCAGCGTGCTGCCGGATTGAAATACGTTCTGATTGATCATCTTCTGGTAGGTTTCTATCTTTTTGGCAACCCGCACTTCACCTTCGCGGTCCAGCAGCGGAACGCGACCCATTTCGCGCAGGTACATGCGCACAGGGTCGTCGTAGAAACGCTTAGTCTTAAATTTCTTAGGTGCGGCAGGTTTGCGGATTGCGGCACCGCCCTTGGTTATGCGTTTCTCGGTTTCGTCGATAATCTCGATGCCATCCTGCGACAGATCGAAGATAATATCATCCACTTTGTCCAGGAAAACGGGGCTATTGGGCAAGATTTCGTTGATTTGTTTGAAGGTGATGTAGCCGGTTTCTTTGCCCAGTTCCACCAGTTTCTTTAAACACTCGTTATAGGTTATCATCAATGCTCCTTGCAAGGTTCAAAAATCAGAAAAGCAGTTTGTTCACCACCTTTCTGGTCATGCTTCGGTAGCTTTGGACAAGCTTTTCCTTCTGTTTGAGGATATCCAGGTTTGTGGGATCTTTGATAATAGCGCGATCCAATTCTTCCAAGTCTCGTTGGATTTTGCGGATGCGTATGCCGGACAGGCAGTCTTCAAAGCGCATTTGCTGTCCATCCTCGAACAGAAGCTCAGCCAAGCTTTCCTTTATTTCTTTATTTTCAATATTATCCATCAATGCAGCCGGTTCAAACGGCTCAGCACTAAGGCTCTGAGAGATCAAAAAAGTGAATAACTCGCGATAGAGCCTATTATTAAAATAACTCTGATCTAGCTCACTTGCAAGTAATTTATACGATTCATAGTCTTTTAGCGCAAATATCAGCAGATGTCGCTCTTCATAGCTCTCTTTCAGTTGGGCAGTCTGTTGGGTTTCGGGCGCAGAATATGAGGGCATAGGGCTGCTGCGATGCAGTTTGCTGTTCAGCGCGCCAATGCTGATGGCAAAGGCTTCGGAGACGTCTTTGATCAGCAGTTCGCGCACTATTTGGTCTTTCATATTGCGCAAAGCATCCAAAATCAATTCGATACGCTCGGCGGTTGTTTGTTCTGGTCTTTTATCTTTTGCCAAAAAGTCTATCAGGGAAGGAGCAGCATCCAAAAGTTCCTGCATTGCGGCTTTGCCCTGTTTCAAAATAAGGGAATCGGGGTCTTCGCCTTGCGGCAACAGCACCACGCGCACTTCCAAGCCACGTGCCAGGCACAATAAGCCACCCCTAATGGCAGCTTTGATACCTGCGGCATCACCATCATACAGCATCATCACGCGTTGTCCAAAACGGCTTAGCAGGTTAATCTGATCTTCGGTTAAAGCCGTTCCCAGGCTGGCTACGGAATTGGTGAACCCGCTTTCGTAGAGCCTTAAGAAATCAAAATAACCTTCGCAAACCAGAGCTGTGCCGGTTTTGCTGATGTTATACTTTGTTTTGAACAGACCATACAGCTCTTTGCCTTTGGTGTACAGCTCCGTTCCGGGGGAATTGATATATTTCCCAACCCCGTTTTTGGTTTCCAGAATACGCCCGCCAAAGGCAATAACTTCGCCAAAACTGCTGTGAATGGGGAACATCAGGCGGTCGCGGAACAAATCCGTCATATTTCCGCTATAATTGCCAAACAAACCGGAATCCTTCAGCAGCGAAACGCTTAAGCCTTCCTTCATCAGGTATGTCAGCAAGGCTTTATCGCTGTTCAGGGCATAGCCAAGCTCCAGGTCTTTGGCGGTTTGGGCAGAGAAAGCGCGCGCGGCAAGGTAATCCAACACCTGCTGTCCATGCGCAAAAAGGCTTTCGCTAAAGAAC